>CAYQKJ010000104.1:0-3907 GCA_964418195.1 uncultured Methanosarcinales archaeon
GTATTTGTTCTTGGTTATATTTGTATACATAATGATTTCATACAAAATAAATAATTTCACACAGAATAAGTAAAATTGTATGAGATATTATTTTTGACTACATCAACAGTCCCTTCGCTGTGTTTTTTTATCAGAGTCAAGATTTCATCCTCATGCCCTGCTCCGACAACAGCGAGAATCTTTTTTTCAGGATTGCTGCGCATTATGCTGATGAGATTCCTTGCCATGAACTTGTTTCTATCACCAATAAACACCTTGTAGATATTCGGATAGCGCTTCTTGATTTTGGTTATAACCATGTCTATGGTTGATTTGTCAGGCACTCTTGAAATGTCAAACTTGACAATCTCCCTCCTAAAAAATATTCCTAAAAACATGTCAGCAAAAATGTTGAATTTCTCACGGAAGGAAAAGGATTTGGAGAAATTTCTTAAAGTTTCCTCGATATCCTGGTCTATGAGTGCTATTGGAATCTGGTTTTTAGCAGCGGCTTCTGCAGCACTCTTCATATCAGAGCCGGGCATTATGCCAACACGCTCTCCAAGCTTTTGCTGAACCCATGCCCCGATTATTGTAAATAAGTATCCTTTCAGCCCCACCTTTCTTATGCTCGGTCTAGCTTTTGGAGCGCCCTTTTGCTGATGCATCAAGCCATAAAACCTTTTGCTGTCCAGCTCCAGTGCAACTATATTGGGTTTCCAGTTTTCTATTTCCCTTTTAATTGAACTAACGCTTTCCTTAGCAATGTGAGAAGTGCCGATTATCTTTAGACGTTCACCTGTTCTGCTTGTGCTTTTAGATTCTGTTTTTTTCATCTCAGGAGTGGGGCTTGGAGAATACAATTATAAACTTTTTCCACAAAATTTAAATACTAGCAACAAAACATTTTAAACACTAATTACCGAAGCAAAATATTGGAGGGGATAGCATGCTTAAGATGAAGAGGATAAGCGAAGTATACGGCATGAAGGTTTTTACTGATTCTGGCGAATATTTCGGTGATGTTGAGGAAGCAGTGCTGACAGCATCAAAAATATACGGTTGGAGAGTAAAGGCAGGCAGAGAATCCTTCCTGGGAAAGATACTTGGAGGAGGGGCAAAAGGGGTTATAGTGCCTCACAATTTTGTAGAAAGCGTTGGAGACATAATGATAATAAGGAAACTTGCCATTCCAAGCTCTGCCTCTGAAGAGATAGAAGGAGAAGAGGAAGAATAAAAATATTTACTGAAGAACTTTTATTATAATTTTATTATAAAATTCTGTATTTTTAGCTTATATTTTGTGAAACTCTAAGAGTTCTCTGGTTTTATTTTTCCAAAAGATTTTTATAACTCAAACAAATTAAATTTATTAAAAAGATGATTCCATGGAATTGAAAATACTCAATAGCAAGGAAACAAAGCAGTTGCTGAAAGTCATAGAAATGCAGTGGGGAAGCATGCTTTCTGAAGAATTTGCAAATTTCGGCTTTCTAAAGAACAAGGAAAATGACATATTTGTAATAACGAGAAGCATTTCAGAAATTGACTTCTCAAGATTGAGGATAAACACTGCAGGCATGTATTTGGGTGAGATAAAAGACGGAAGATTGAGACTAAGCATTGAGGGCTCGCAGATAATAGGAAAAAATGCAAACAAGAATGTGCTTGAGGTTGACTATGAAAGATGCGAGAAGTGGACGAAGGGGGAAGACATCGAGCTAAAGGACGAGGAAAAAGCGTCTGCTGGAAAAGAGCTTTCTGGATTTGTGATAATAAAATATGAGGACAATTTTCTGGGCTCGGGAAAATTAAAAGATAATAGAATCATAAACTTTGTTCCCAAGATAAGAAGAGTGAAGGAACTTGCTTGACATAAGATTAGAAACATAAAAATACATAAAAGCATTAAAAAAGATTAAGAATATTTTATTTCCCTGGTTTTATTTATTCCAATTTTATTCATCCTATTGTTAAATTTTTACTTATTGCTGAATTTCATTGCATCTTATTTCGCATTGCTTCAATCTTTTTAATCTCATCAACGAGCCTGAGATAGTGCTGATAGTTCAAATTTTCCACATTCCTTTCCAGCACTGCGTCGCTTATATTTATTCGCAGAATTATTGATTTCGCCTGCTTCTTTGTAAGAACGAAAAGTTTTATGAGAATCTCTCGCAAAGCATTCTTCAGCTTCTTGTCTCTCTGAAAATAAAGATACCTTATGATTAAATTATCTTGAGATAATTTTTCTGACTTATCCTGCTCAAGCTTTTCAATTGTAAGCAAAAGAGTTTTTGCCCTCGGCACTGGATTGAAAGCCTGCTGAGGCACTTCTGCTATTATGTTTATATTAAGAAAAGCATTTACAAAAAGCCCTAATTTGGTTTTTTTCTGTAGAAGATTGTCCACAAATTTTTTTGGGAGCAGAATCACGCATTTCTCATAATTTATTGTGAAGAGTTTTTGTATAAGCGGCTCGCATATTGAGAACGGAGTGCTGGAGATTATTTTGCTGAACTTCAGCTTGTCAATCAGGCTTATCGCATCGCCATTTATGCATTCAATATGATTCTTATGCTTGACTTCTTGCTGAAGAATGTTAAATGCATTTTCATCCAACTCAACGGCATAAACTTTTTTGCATTTTGGGATTTCTTTTGTAATAGTGCCAATGCCTGCGCCTATTTCAAATATTGTGTCATCCTCTTTTGTATTGAGAAGTTCAAGAATTTGGTTTATTATTTTTTTGTCTTTTAGGAAATGCTGGTCCAAGCTCGGCTCTGGCGCAAATCTGTATTTGCCAAAGATTTTCTCTAAATCCAAAGAATCATCTTCAACTGCCATGTTTCCAAATAATAAACAGATTCGTTTATGTTTATCTTTTATATTTTCTCTATATGCCGCGTTTTTGGGTGATAGTTTTCAAAATGAGAGTATTATAATGAGAGCACAATGATTTCGTTTTTATTTTGTTTTCAATTATTTATTTTTTCAATTATGTATCGCTTTCAATCATTTTTCAAAACTGATTTCAACATAAATTTTGCATAAAGGGCTTTTAAGCTTTTCAACAAAATCCCTTGAAAGCTCTTTTGCTGCCTTGTCAGAGTTTGTTGCAAAGGTCCGTTCTGAAATAAACTCTCCTTTCCTAATAACCATCTCTTCTTCGGAAGAGAAATTCCTGTTTGGAACTGCAGTTATTCGCTCCTGAGAATTTCCTGCTCTTAACATTAAAACTATTTTTTTGCCTTTTGTTTTGCTTTCAGGATTCTCGCTGAAAAATTTTTTTATCTTCTCAAGCGAGAAATCTGCTTTTACTCCAACTATGCAATCCCCTTTTTTAGTAAGAGAAGAATGCTTCGTGAATTCAAGAGTAGTTCTGTGAGTTAAAAGCACATTCTTGTGGCCGAATGCAGTAAAAACTATTTTTGAATCTGCCATCGGAGTAAAGGATTAATACAGATGATTAGAGAATGTCCTCAATGGGCTTCTTAGGCGTCTTCTGTTCTGGCTGCTCTTCAGCTGCTGACTCTTTTGTCAGGTCAACTCCTAATTCCTGCAGCGCCTTGATGTGCATCTGCATAAGCTGCTCAATTATTGAGAGAATCCTGACAAATTCCTGCCTCTCTTTTGCAAGAGTCGCTAAAGAGCCCTTGTGAAAGCCTATCTGCTCTTCCTTGCTCATCACAGGCTGCTTTTTTTCTCCCTTTTCTTCTTTCTTTTGTTCTGAACTTTTGGATTTGGCTGCCATTATTTCCACCTCAATAAATGTTTAATGTTTTAATTATTATTTTATTTTTTATTGTTTATTTTCTGAGTGATTATTTTATTTTGTTATTTATTATTTTATGCATCATCAACAAATATTTTTCACATTTTTTTATTTTTTTGTATTTTTTGTTTATATTTATTATTTACGTTTTTT
>CAYQKJ010000105.1:0-3884 GCA_964418195.1 uncultured Methanosarcinales archaeon
ATATTACATATCATCTTATGGTGTTTATGTAGAAACCGAAATGTTTTGGGATAAAATATGGCATGGTTGGTTTAAAAGAATCTCCCCCTCTTCTTTTAGCAATACAGGGCTTGAGAGCAAATTCCTGCCAGAGGATGAGCTCTGGTCTGGAACTCCGATGGAATGACTAGAAAATTGATTTTTTCCAGTTGAGTTATATTTAAATATACCTGAATAAATCTTTTGGCATATGAAAGAAGTTAAAGGAAAAAAAGAGAAAAAAGAAGGGGTGAAAAATAAAAAAGCCGGCAGCCAAAAAGTAGCTGACTCCCGCCCAAAACGCAACCCTGCAAAAACTCTGATAATTATTTTTGTCTTGCTCATTATTTTTGGAAACCTGTTCATATTTCTCGGAATAAAATTCAAATTTCTCTTGTACGATGATTTAATATTTACCATAACTCCTTCAAGCATAAGCATCAACAGCACAAATAAAGCATTCAATCCAATTGATTTGAATATCAAAACCCAGCGTTTTTTCTTCTGCACATTAGAATGCAGCTACAAGTTAAGGGATTTGTCAACCAATCAGACGCTTGATAATGGAACTGCTGTACTAACAGCGCCTTCATTAAACAAAAATTATAACCTTCAAATAAATGAGTTTGGGGAAGGACAGAAAGAATATCTCTTTGAAGTGAACTGTCATAACAAGAAAACCCTTTTATGTGCAACACCAGGCACAAACGAGTACAAGAGTGCGCTCATAACAGTAAACTATTTCTTGACAGACGAGGAAAATGAGAAGAAAGAATTCTTAATTTCAGAAGTTCCAAAATTCAATGAACAAATCTCAAATTACATTTCAAGGCTTGAAACCGCAAACAATTCCCTGAATATTCTTGACAGAGTCTATTTTCCGAAGAATCTTCCAGAGACCAAAACCATAAGCGATAAATTAATCTTTTTAAAAACAGAATTGCCCTGGATTGAGCAGGGCAGGGAAGAATTCCTTGCACTTTGGGACAAAGAGAACTATGTTTCAGCAGATAATATTTTTGAGGAAAACCTTTCAGCAACATTGGATAATAATGATTTTCAACTGATTTCTGCTGAGCAGGATATAAAAGACTTGATTGCTGATTATAATGCAAATATCGATGTTCTTGGCACATTAATCCAGAGCAACAACAAAGTTCTTTCAGAAATCTACAACTATTCCCAGCTCACAGGCAACAGCAGCATGCTTGCAGAAGCAGATGATTTGTCCTATAATATTCATCAGATTGTAAATCAATTCACAAACAAGGATTATGCTAGCATGACAAAGTTTTCTGAAGATATCTCAGATTCTGAAATTGTGCTTGAATTCCTGGCAAACGAATACCAGCATTCTCTGGAAACTTCATTCATAGAAATCTCGATTCAATCCTATTTTGGCTATTTGACTGTCAAGCAATACAATCAGAATTTTAACGCTTCACAACTCGCAGCCCTGCCTGAAATAAGGAATCTGCCGGCAATTGCAGAAGCCAATGCAACTCTTGCTGATTTGGAGAATTCATGCAGGCAGATGCTTGCAGTTTCAAATTATACTGCAACATACAATCAAAATGTCCTTGCATTGCTTCATGCAAACTACAGCAATTTTGAGAATAGCACTGCCTTAAAGAACATTCTTGAAATAATCTCTAACAATTCACTAGCCAATGCTTCAAACGAGTTATTGAATGAATTTAATGATTCCAAGGCAGGTCTTCCTGAGCAGAAAATGCTCTTGATGAACAGCTCAATACCTTCTGCTGTGCAGGAAATAAAAGAGGCAAATATCTCAGGAGAGCTTGAAAATCTTTCCTTAAGCGAGATTAAGATGCTTTCTACAATAAAGCTTCCTGCAGGCTTTAATTCAACATTTGAAAAGAACTGCCTTGTTCTTCAGAAAGAAAAAATCATTAAGGAAATAGTTCCAATCCAAAATGTTTCTCTTGAAAAAATAAATCCGGAAATACTTGCTTTTTCGCCCAACATAACGCAAAATTTAAGCATTTCTCTAAAGGAGCATTCTCCTAAGTGCTGCCTTTACAATCATTGCAGCGAGTGCTGCACTCCCGCAGAATGCTCAGCAAATGCTTCATTATACCCTGTCATCTTTGTTCACGGGCATCTGACTTATGAAGGTAACACCCCCGAAGATGTCATCAACTCATTTGCAAAGATGCAGTCAGCATTTGAAAGCATAGGATATATACCTGCAGGAGTCCTGGACCTTGACTCCAATATAAGTACAGGAGAATGGGGCATGCAAAAAAATCCAATAAGCATCAGAGCCAGCTACTATTACATAAGTTACTATGATTTCGGGCTTCAGACAGTTTCTGTAAAAAAGAAGGAGAGCATAGAGAACTATGCAATAAGATTAAAGGAAATAATTGATGAAGTCAGACGCAGAACAGGCTCTGACAAAGTTATCCTAATAGGGCATTCAATGGGCGGCTTGGTGTGCAGAGAATATCTTTCAATATTTGGAGAGGAGAATGTTTACAAGATGATAACGATTGGAACGCCAAACCACGGCATTGAAGGCAGGTCAAAAGGATTCTGCCCAATCATCGGTTCTGAAAAGGAATGCGAGGAGATGGACAAGGACAGCATATTCATGAAACGGCTGAACGATCCAAATAAAATTCCAAAGACAACAAAGGTTTATACAATTGCCGCCACAGGATGCACTGTTAATGGCAAAGACGGAGATGGAATAGTGATTGCAGATGATGTTGCTTTAGATTTTGCAGAAAACTATAGAATAAAAGGAAAATGCAGTGATGTGCTGCAGACAGACCTTCATGGCAGGATGCTTGATCCGGCATCATATCCAGAGACTTTTGAAATATTAAAAGACATATTGCAAAAATAATTGCAAAAATAAGAAGGATATTTTCAATTTCAGAAATACTTAAATATTGTCAAGCATTAAGCATTGTCTTAAGCATTTTTCAAAAGCGGGGTGGCTTAAATTGCTTAAACATCTTTCACACTATTACAAGACTAAGCAGCTTATAGCATTTGTTCTTTTCACCGTCGGCATATTTGTCTTTTCTATCGGATTCCAGAACACAGCTTCCCAAAATATTGTTACAGAGGCTGTTGTGCGTGTTAATTTGCCGGACAATTTCCCTTTAGCTACGACTTCTCTTCTTGGAATCTTTTTCATATTAGGAGCATTCATTACCCTGGCTTTCACTCTTGTTTCATCTTTTGAAGAAGCAAGAAAAATAATAAAGAAATCCATAGACGAAGTTGTTAAGAAGTGTGAAAAAGGCATTATCACTCCAAAAGATGCTGCCGAGCAGATCAATAAGGCAATGGGCGGAATTCATTATGTGAAATTCAAGCCGGATGATGAGCATACTGTTTATGGAAGCCGATATGCATTCCCGGTTCATCTGACGCATGGAGAAACTGCAATAGCGCTTGCGATTATGGAATACAAAAAAGCTGTATCCAATCATCCTGAAGAAGCTGCAAAGAGTGAAGTTCACATAGCGCCTAATGTCTCCACAAAGCACCATACGCGCGGTTTCGAAGACCTCCTAAATTACTATGATATAAAATATTCAAAAAAATAATATTCGGAGAAATAATAATCTCCAACAATAATTAATCTTCAAAAATAATCTGATATGATCTATTTTTTAATAATTTCTTCTTTGTCTTCCTTATGCCTTTTAAGGAATTTTTTGAGAAATAGTGATTTTGCATCCAGATGATGTTTTAAATTATGTTTAACTTTCTGAATGTAAATCAACGTTTAACACAAACCAAAAACATTAATAACTATTTAATGGTGGTAAAATTAGAAAGGTTTAAATAGTAATAGTTACTCCTTAGTGGTCATGAAATTACAG
>CAYQKJ010000106.1:0-3764 GCA_964418195.1 uncultured Methanosarcinales archaeon
TACTTAAGCTCTTCAACATTAAACTCATTTTTTTCTCTGCCGGAAAAATATATGAAATCCACATTGTATTTTTCAAGAAGTTTTATTGCAGTCGTTTCATAAGGCGTGGTATATACCTGTTTTACATCATCGTATCTTTCATTTACATGCTCAATCTGCAGGAAATTAGTGTCAATAACATTCCTTGTCTGTGTGAAATATGAGATTATATAGCCCGAGCTCGGTGCTGATACAACTGTGCTGTCTGAAGATTCGTTTAAGAGTTTTTCTTTCAGGAAGGAAAGAGCATTCAACTCTTCCTTTGAAACTGAGTTCTGAACAGATTCCTTGGCATAAGCATATGAATGTATTAAGGAGATTATTATTAAGAGCGACAGCAGTGCTATTGATAAGAATTTCTTTAGCGACACAATCTTTGTCTTTTCAATATACAAGAAAAAGGTTTTATAGAAATATCCAAAGAGCAGCGCAAACACAATTCCAAGCAATATAAGCCCTGCATTAAACTCAATGAGCCTGAGCCAAAGCAAAGCCAAAACCGTGAAGCAGATGGCAGCCAGCAACAATATATTTTTTCTTTTTTCTCTAACCGCAAATATATAGAGGACATAAATTCCGGTTAAGAACGGAATCACATTCACCTTATAGATAATATCTATTATGTTCATGCGTTGAAAATACCTTGCAATGACTTCAGCAGGCAGGTTTCGCCATATTATCCCTAATCCATGCACTAGAAGAGCATTTTTGAATACAAGAAAATTCAGCAATGAAACGAATATTATTGAGAAAAATATAAGTTCGTATCTTGCAACGCTTTCTTTTAACTCCTCAATCTCTATAAGAAGCAGATAGAAGACCATTGCAATCAAGAATATGAAAATTGTTGAATCCAGAAACGCGCAGAAGATTAAAGTTATCAAAAAATACTTAACAAAAGAGCGCTCAGTGCCGCTTCTCATGAAAAAATAGAACATTAAAAAGTTCATTGGAATGCTTATTGAGAATGTGCTTATCCTGTTGACAGTTTCGCTTATGAAAATAGGTGAAAAGCCCGCTGCAAGAGCCGCAAGCAAAGACGCTTTTCTGTCTCTGCTCATATAAAGGCATGCAAGATAAACCACTATTACTATGGCAGATGCGCAAACATTCATGAAAACTTTAAAGAGTATATCTATTGGCACAAATTTTCCAAAAATCAGATAGACTGCTGCACTTATGTAATGCATTTCAGGCAGGAATATGATATTTCCTCCAGAATAGCTTAAATCGCCTTTTAGGATAGGCAGCCCTGTTTTGCTTATCTGAAGAATCTGCCTAAGGTTAAAGTATGAGACATCATCTAAAAATGTGCCGGTCTTCAGTGCAAAAAACAGTCTGAAAGCGAGCAGACAAAAAAAGATGACCAGCAGCCATTTCTCCTCTTTTTTCAGCTGCATTTTAAATTAAACTCTATCAGCCTTATTTATAGATTTTGCGGTTTTAATATAGACTTTAATATGTCTTTTTCCTAGCAATTTCATTATCGTGCATCTTCCATCTTGTTTATTCTAATGTTTTAACTGACTTTAACTGATAAACACTTGATGTATTAATAATAGAATGAATTTAATTATTAATAATAGAATTGATATTAAATAAATAATAATAAACTAAATAATTAATGATAATAAATAATAAAAATAAATCATAATAGATAATTAATGAATGAAATGATTGATAAAAATACTCAACATTTTTTTTTAAAGAATAAATTAATATCCGTAATCGCTGAAATTCGAATCACAAATTTATTTCAATTTACTTCTCCTTTATTCTAATTCTATTTCTCCTTTATCTTTATGAAGTCACCTATGGTAAAAGCAGTCTTGTCAGGCTTGCCTAATAGGTGCACTTCCTTTTCTTCCATCTCTTCTACAAGCTTTATTTTGAGAATCTTTTCAATCTTTCTTGCCAGCACTATCGAGGGCTTGAACTCTCCTGTTTCTATCTTATGCAGCATTGACTCCTTTATTGAAAGTCTTTTTGAGAAATCTTGCTGGTTCATCCCGCTTTTTCCTCTCGCCTTTCTTATCAGCTCTGAGAAATTGTCAACCAGTTTTTCAACAATCTCCGGCTCTGCCGGCTTGGTGATTTTCTTTTTCTGCTTTGCTTCTTCCTTTTTGCTCTTTTCCGATTGCATAACTTTGCGTGCTATTACTTTGCCAAACCTGCTGCAGTCCCTGCACACGTTCAATTCAGAGCCTTCGATATCCACCTTGTATATATCCTCAATTTCCTTGCCGCATAGTTCGCAGATCATTTTGATGGTTTTTTGATTATTTGGCTTATATATTTTTCACACCGCATTTTTATCTGGAATCACTTCGACAACAACTGTTCTGCTCCTAGGACCGTCAAATTCTGCAAAGAATATTCCCTGCCATCTTCCAAGCTCTAACTTACTGTCTTTTACAGGAATTATTTTTTCAGCTCCTATTATTGTCGCTTTTATGTGAGCTGCTGCATTTCTTCTTGAACACTCATGCTTAAACTTAATCTTAGGAATAATCTCTTCAAATGCTCTGATTATGTCCTCTCTCAGGTTGGCATCAACTGCCTCGTTTATGAGAATGCCTGCTGTAGTATGCTTTGCAAAAACAATGCACAAGCCGTCTTTTACTTCAGATTTCTCCACAGCATTTTCAACGTCTTCTGTTATATCTACCAGCTCTTCTGCAGTAGTTGTTCTGATGTTCAATCTAACGTACATAACAGTCATACCCCTCTTTTTACTCGATATCTCCAATGAGGAGTTTATCTCAAATATTTAAACTTTTTCCATTTAAGAATATCGGACTGCTGATTTATTTTCCTTTCCTTTCTGAATAGAATTCCTGTACCTTTCCTATCAGCAGATAAATTACAATTGCAAATAATGCTCCTGCAATGAACCAAAGCACAATCTGATTTGTCTGGAAGAACGTATGCAGCAATTGTGGTGTGCTCTCTGCTACAGCTGTGCTTTCAGCACCGGCTCCTGCTGTCATTAAACCTTCAGCAGCTTCTGGCGCTCTTGCCATGATTTTCTCGCCATAGATTATTGTGTTCTGCTGTTTGAACAACGAAATCAAGTATGCCGCTCCCACAACCGTAAGTAAAGTAAATACCAGATGCTTTAATTTATTTTTTATACTGCCCTCTTCTACTGCTGGCGCAATTATTATGTACTTGTTTGAGAGAGAATAATGATTCACTTCCTTTCCCTTTTCGCTGTAATGAAATTCATTAGCAGATACAAGTGTGCTCTCAACAAGATTCTTCAAGTTGTAGTGAACTGTTGATAGAGGCAGTTGTAGGGCAGATGCTATTTCTGTTTCAGTCGCAGAGCCTTTTTCTGCTATGAAATCCAGTATCTTCTGCGCTGTGTCACTGTTTATTGCATCAGCAATCTTCTTTAGTTTTCTCTCTTTGAGCGAGAGCAGCAAAAAGGATTTTTTCTCAGGCATTTTTATCACACAAAATATTTCTAACTAATCTCGTTTATCATTTATCTTTTTTGTTTTATTTCTCTTATTATTTCCATTTTTGTATTCTCGGTTATTTTTCTTGCTTTGCTAAATTCCTGTTTTTTCGCTAAATTTTTGAAAATTTAAAAATGAAATTTAAGTTAGTAATTTTTTCTATCTTTCTTTTGACTTATGTTTTTTATAATTGTTTTATAATCTTTTTTATACGTTAATAATATTTTTTTATGACTCATTACTTAGTATTCACTATTCATA
>CAYQKJ010000107.1:0-3640 GCA_964418195.1 uncultured Methanosarcinales archaeon
TTATGGACTGGACACAATTTGATAGAGGAGTATTTTTGGTTAATGTTTTAGGCATAGTGTATAATCCTAAAACTCGACAAATTTTAATTGGTAAAAGAGAGAAAGATCCCTACATCAAAGAACTCTCTTGGACATTTCCTGGTGGCAGACCTGCTTATAATGAAGAACTAGAATTTTATCTCAAAAACAAAATAAAAATTAAGACCGGATTAGATGTTAATGTTAAAAAAATAGTTTTCGCTAAAACTTATCCAGAAAAAAGAGAGTTCCTTTCAATTTATTATTTCTGTGAGGTTGTTGGTGGAAAAGAAAAAGCAGGAGAAAAATTTGTTGAAATAAAATGGGTAAAACCAACAGATGTGCAAAAATACTTTACTACTTCTTTACACCCAAATTTATTAGAATATCTGAAAACATTAGAATAACAGCGGGCTACTGCGGACTTTCTCGCTATCGCTCTGCAAAATTTTGTATAGTCATATGTTAAAAAAGGAGAATGACAATGACTTTAACAATTCTAAGTTCTAATTACTAATTAATTTTTTGTTCAACATATTTTTTCACATAGAGAATATCAAATAATGAATATAATTTAATTGAAACAGGGATTAAACAGAACTTATTTGTTATCATTGACCTTTTCAAGCTCTGTCTTCAGCATTGCAATTTCCTCTTCAGGATTAGGATTTACATCCACATTTTGCGCGATGAGCTCTATCCTGTCAAATCCCTGCTTCTTAACAGCCCTGCCAAAAACCTTTATCTGAGAGCCGAGAAGCTCTGACTTTACACTCTCAAATTTTTCTGGAAAATTCTTGAATTCCAGCATCTCATCATCTGTCTTTTGAAGCAGCTGCAATGCCTGCTCCCTGAAGCAGACAACCCTTATATTTTCTGTGCCATCATCTAAAAATATATTGATAACATATGCATATCTCGGATTTACAATGCCGTGAATATCGCAGGAAAGCCCTTCTTTTATCTGCTTCAGGCGCTTGCCGCATTCAGGGCATATTTCATAAAACCTTGGCTCAAACACCTGCACAATTGCTCCGAACACTTCTGAAGTGTCACCGTCCTGCAATTCGTTGATGTATTTTCTCTTCTTTATCTGCTTGGTTTCAGAAATCTCTGGAAGCGATTCATCAGGAGGATTGACTATTAATCTTGAACGCTGATTCAGATGAATTTCTATGCCATCCCTGCGCTCTCTTACATAGCCGGAAACTATTTTTACTATATTACCAATGCTCACTCTAGCAATATTGTCTGCCTGCTCATTCCAGAGCACAATTCTTACTTGTCCTGTCTGGTCTGCAATTATCATTGAAGCTACTTTTCCGCTTCTGCCGTCTTTGCTGAACTCTGTAATCGGAAAAAGTCTGATTACTCTGCCGACTGTCTCAACATCTCTCATTCCAGGAAGAATGTTCTTTATCTGAAGCCTGCCTGATATGCTCTCAAAAAGCTTTATTCCAAGCTCATTTGCAACAATATGGGCAGCACCCTCCTTGCTTACGAGCCCAGAGAGCTGCTTTATTTTCTGTTCAATTCTGCTTCTTATTTCCTCTTCAGAAAGTCCGCTCTTTTCTTTAATCTTCGCTACAATTTCATCTAAAGGCATCTTTATCATTTTCAAAGGAAGGAATTGGGGATGTTATAAAAAGTTTTCTAAAGTGCAAAATAGCGTTTAAACTTGTCATTAGTAAATTCTATTAATGTTCTGTTAATAAACACAGAATGATTTTTGCATGCACTCCCAAGTTACTACCGCTCTTCATGGCATTTTTGTGAAATGCTCAGCGGGTGTTCACGCGGTCACAGTGCATTATGCAATCAAGAAGGAGAAAAATAAGACTGTTTATAAATATAGTCTTTTTATAAATATTTTGTGAATAGTTTGGATCACATAACTTTGTTTTCAATATTTTATTTCTTTTTCTCTTGAAATAACCACCACACCATCAATAAAACCAAAATTAATCCTGCTATTCCTTGCGCCAATAAATATCGAATAACTGGAATAAAAATCTGTAAGAAAAGATAAAAAGCAGAGATCGTTCCAACTATTTTCATAATAAATTCAAAGTTTAGTTTCATCTTTTATTTTCCTCTTTTTTTCTTATTCTCTTTTTTACTCAGAGCCTGCCTATCTTGCTTTCTATGTCTGAAAGCTCATGTTCAAGGTCTTCTAATGCTTTTGTTTTTTCAGCCACTTTTTCTGCTGCCTTTTGCTTAGATTCTCTTGCCTTTTTTGCCTTTGGGAGTTCAGTAGGCTTTTTAGAAATCTGTTGAGGAAGAATAACTTCGGGCTTTTCACCTTCCTTTGACCTGATTATTGCTTTCGTAAGCATGGACGTTAGTTTCACAATCTCATCAAAGGTGCGCATGAGCTCTTCCAGATTCTGCTGTTTTTCCTCTCTCAATGAAATTATGTCATTATGCATCTGCAGCAGCTTCACTGTCTGCTTTGAGGTTTCAAGTATCTGGCTTCTAAGCTCTGCCGGATTTGAGATTGGCACAAAATATTCTCCCTGTGCTTCCTTTGTCTTAGCCATAAAAAATCACATAATTAAAATTTTTAGTTGAAATTCTCAATTAAAATTCTCTTGGCTCCAGCAGCATCTTGTCTATCTCTGAAATTTTCCTTTCAATCTCATCCAAGATACCGCGCCATTCCTCAAGCTGGGCTTCTTCCCTTGCCTTTATGTCTTCTATGGCTGCAAGAAGAGCCTTTGCATCCCTGAGTTTTTTGCTTATGAGTTCAGCCACATCAATTACTTCCTGATATTCTTCTATTTTTACAAACACAGGCAACTTTTTTTCTATTTCTGAAAATTTTTCCAAAGAGCATCACCCTATAGTTTTCCAAAAAGCACTTCATCCATATAAACCAACTTTCTTTCAATATCCTCCAGGCGCAAGCGCCACTCGTCCAGTTCAGAATCCTCCGCTGTCTTTAAGGAGTTGAGGTTCGCCATTGAATTATTGGCTACAGCAACAAACTCTCTTATGCTGCTAATCTCTTTCAGCACTGACCTGTACTTATTAAAATTCACAAAGATTGGCTTGCTGGTGTTCATCTCTCTGTTCATCTCTCTTTTGAACGGTTCCTCAATAATTCTTGAAGGCAGCTCTATTTCTGGCACCGGCATCTCTGGCACAGGTTCTGCCACAGGCATTTCTTTTTTTTCTATGAAATCCTGAGTAAATGACTGCTTTGGACTGCTTCTTGTGCTTAAAAATGGATTTATTGGCGGGGTGGGTATTTCTGACTGAGAAAAATCTGGCATAAACTGCGGTGGAAATTGTGGGGGCTGTATCAGATTTTCGCCAAGAGGCTCCTTAAATGCTTGTGGAATCCCTTCATTCCTAATCTGAGAGGGAGTTCTCTTGGGGGCTTGCTTCTGCCCACTATTTTTTTTCTGAAAAAGTGAAAATGCTATTATTCACACCCCAAAGGTAAAACAAGAATGTTAGGTTAAAAAGTTTTGGTAGCACGCTAAAATAATAACAAAAATATCTTTTGCGAATAAGAAGATAATGATAGAAAATGAATAAATATGGTAAAGAACTAACTTGATTGCAAGGTTGATAATCACTAAATTAAGCAGAAATAAATAGCGGAAAGTAAATGAAT
>CAYQKJ010000108.1:0-3635 GCA_964418195.1 uncultured Methanosarcinales archaeon
ATTTGTGATTTCCGGCTGCGACTTATTTTTTCCTAAGCTATGAATTATTTTTCTTTTTTTCAATTCCTTTTTTTAATACTTGAACGAGGAATAAAAATGTTTTATTGCTTTGGCTTTTGATTAATGTTTCTTTGCTATGAATTTTTTGTATTTTATTTTTTTATCAGTTGCTCTCATTCTGTTTCTTTTCTTCACTGTTTTCTTCAAAATCCTCCTCAACCTTTCCCTTTATGCCGAGCTTCTCCCTGCCTGTCTCGTCAGCTTCCTCAACTTCTATGGTTTCTATCTGCCTTGTCTTTTCAAGCAGCTCCTTTATTGCTTCCTGCAGTTTTTTCTCCTCATGCGTATTTAGTCCGAGTATTTCCTTCAATGCTATGCTTATATGAGGTAGGTATTTCTCTATGTATGCCTTTTTCTTTATCGCATCAGAAACCCTGTGCTTTTTGTGAATGTATTTTGTCAGCTCCCTGCCACATTCCTGCAATGCGAGTTTTATCTCTTTTATGATTTCAGGATAATGAGCTATTGCCTCTTTTGCTTCGCTTGTGAACGGCGCCCATACCGAAGCGAGATGAACTATCATTATACAAGGTCCCATCGGCATTGCTCCCTGGCTCTGCTGCAAGCCGTAGCTCCTCCAATTTGTGGTGACAACTGCCCTTGTGATTGAGCATGCTCCCTGCTGATAGAGCAGCGGAACCCTGTTTGCGAACCTTAGCAAAGTCATCGGTCTATCAGCTGGAATCTCTCCGCCATAGGCAATTGCGCACTCTATTATAAATGGATTCCCCCTGTAGACAGAAGGAGGCCTTGCTGTTGAAGTGTAAAATTCTGCATTTATCTCTTTTCTCAGTCCTTTCTCAAGATTTTCAGCCCCTATTGGAGACAAGCAGTTTGGCGATGGCGATATTATCTTTGTATTTCTTATCGCTTCAATCAGCTTTTCAGCTTGAGTTCTGTCTATCTTCTTTGGATTTGTGTTCGGAAGTATTGCCGCATTTTCGCATATCTCCTTCGCACTATTTGCTCCAACCCTTGAGAATTCCTTTATCAAGAAACTCTGCAGTGTTCTTTCCTCTGCTGCCCTGAGCATCTTTATCAGTAATCCCAATTCAACACCGTAGGGATGGGGTTTTATCTCTTTTGGCTCTACAGGCAGCTCTTTTGTTGCCCTCGCGAATATGAACTGCTCTGCTTTCGGGTTTGTGTAAATTATTGTGGCATGAGGATTTACTATTGCAGTCTGCTTTAGGTATTCATCCACTGACTGGTCTCCTTTTTGATAGCTGGCTTCAAGGTCTATTTCAATCCTTGTTCCATGCTCCTTGTCCCATTCCCGCTCTTCCTGTTTCAGGATTTCCGGCCTGTTTTGCTTCGTATCGATTTGCAGTTCGTAATAATATGCAGGATGCTTTGGCGAAATTCTCGAGATTATTCTTGCAGGCCTGCCTATTGTCAGTTGCCCGTACAATGCTGCAGCGCTTATGCCGATTCCCTGCTGTCCTCTTGCCTGCTTCAAGGTATGAAATTTGCTTCCATAAAGAAGTTTTGCAAATATGTTCGGTATTTGTTCCCTTACAATTCCCGGTCCGTTGTCTGTTATGCTTACTCTGAATCTGTCATTGCCCATGTCTATTATTTCAACATGCACTTCAGGAACTATTCTGGCTTCTTCGCATGCATCCAGACTGTTGTCCACTGCCTCTTTTATTGTTGTCAGCAATGCCTTTTTCTTGTTGTCAAAGCCCAAAAGATGCCTGTTCTTTTCAAAGAATTCCGCGATTGATATTTCATGCTGCTTTTTGGCTAATTCAAATGCGATTATTCTGTCTGTGCCATTATTATCACTGTTGGAATTATTATTTTCGCCATTAATCCCATTATTGGCTTTTTCATTTTCCCGAATTTCTTTTTTCTCCACACCCTTTTTTTCCATTTTCTTCTCCTGAGATTCACACGGCTTCTACAGTTTTGCTTGCGCAGTTTTTGCAGCCCTTATTTATATTTTGTGATGCTTTGTAATATAATCATAATCAATGATAATCAATATTCTGCTGATATTTATTTATCATCTCGTTTTTTCAAGTCCTCAAACTCTGTTTTCTCAGTAGTTTCGAATCCATTCAAGAAATCCTCTTCTTTGATGTGTTTTCTCTGTTTCTCAAGCCAGTTATAAACAGTGCTGTGCGGGCTTCCCCTGAGCAATGATTCAATTGCTCTCCTTGCTATTCCGACCTTTGACGCTTCCCCGATTATCGCTATTGTTTTTCCATAAACTGATACAGAAGTGTCTGTCAAATCCTCTATGGTCTTTCTGCACTTTCCGCCCTCTCCTATGACTCTTCCTTTCATTCTCTTCATATGGCTTGTTGACTTCAGCAGCGGCCTTAGTTCTATCACATCCAGCATATAGTCTGGTTTTAGGAGCAGCATTGCGATTTTCGGATTAAAGCCCCTTCCTACTGCTTTTACTATTTCTTTGGTGTTGTATAATTTTATTGAATCTGCACTTTGAATATGAACTTCTCCCTCTTTTGAGTCAATTTGCAATTTGCATCCTGTTTCAGACTCTATTTCCTTCTTTGTTTCCCCGTTTTTTCCTATAAGTGCAGCGATTCTGTCAGAAGGAATTTTTAAGGTGAATATGTAAATTTCTTTTTCTTTGGAGGATTCTCTTTCTTCTATTTCTCGTATTTGTTTTTCTTGTGATTGTTTTTCTACTCTTTTATCTTCAGTTTCTTCTCTATCTGATTTTACCTCATTAGATTTCTCTTCTCCAATTCCTTTTTTCCTTGTCATGTTATTCTGCGGAAAAAGATTCTTCTTTTAAATTTATTGATTAGCTGTGATTTATTGATTGTATTCAGGTTGATTTCATCGTGATTATAAAAACCAGGTGAAAAGTCAATAACTTAATCATCTGTAAATGCCCGGACTGATCTTCAAATTGAACTTTCCTGATGCTGTTCTAATACATTATCTTATTCTTTACTTTTTTCATCTCAACATTTTTCAGCTTCTGGACGAAGTATTCCAGACAGTCCAGCGCGCAGAAATACGCCCTCTTCCTCAAATCCGGAGGTCCAAATATGAGCTCAAAATTCCCTGTTGTCAGCAAATTTATCTGGTTGCCGCAAGTAGCGCAGGTCTTTATCTCATCTTCCTCAATTTCTCCTATCTTCTTGTCTACAAGTTTTTTTAAGTGGACGCCCCCGTTTTCAAGGTCTTCCCTCATTTTGTAAAGGTCTTCATAGTTCACTTCATCTATAATGCTTTTTATTTTCTTTTGCATCCATTCACCCCGGTTTTATTTTTACCTTTCACCTCTTTTTTGTTATTTTTTGCTGAGCCTTTTCCTTTCTCTCTTCAAACTCTATGAACCATCTGTTCTCCTTGTGGTCAAACTTGAAAAGAACATCATACCTTTTGCTGCTGTCCAATGCAAACAAGAGGGGCATTGGTACTGTGGTTTCAAAACTGCTTCCCCTTTTGTAGAGCTTTCTTCTCAATTCTTTCATTTTGCCTTGTCTGCCCTTGTTTTTTGTCAAAACCCTGTTTTCAAAAATACTTATTTTGTTACTTATATAAATACTAATTAAAATTAATCATTATATATTAACTTTTATACTTAATAA
>CAYQKJ010000109.1:0-3594 GCA_964418195.1 uncultured Methanosarcinales archaeon
GATTTCTACTATCTTTATTATCAAAATCAGTTATATCAATTATTATTCATTTTTTTCATGTCTGTTTTTTAATAAATTAATTTATTATCTTTGTCTTAAGCTTTTTCAAGCCATCAAAGTCTGCGAAAAAATTATAGGCGCCTGCATTCAAAAATGTTATTTCATCACCAACTTTTGGCTTCTTTTTCAAGTAAACTTTGTATCTGAAGATGTCAACTGAATCAGGAGTGCAGCCCTTGATTGTGTACGCTTTTCCATTCTTATCATCAGTTTCTCCTTCTATCATAAGCCTCGTGTTTGCTATGAACGTGTCTGGGGCTGCATTATAGACAGAGCAATTGATTATTATGTTGTTATCAGCAACGCTTTTGGCATATGCCCTAAGTTTTATTGCAGGCGCCGCTAAAAACCTTCCTGGTTCAACCATTATTTTTATTCTGTAATCTTTCAGCCATTTTCCTAAATCTCTTATTTCTCTGAATATATTTCTGATGTCTGCTCTTGAATTCTTGTAATCAACAGGAAAGCCGCCTCCGATATTGATGAAAGATACTGCTTCAAGAGTCTCTTTCTTCAATGAATCTCTCAGTTCCTGCTTCAAGGACCACTCGCTTATGTTCTGGGTTTTTCTATGGACATGCACGCCTAATCTTTCAATATTTCTGTTGTTCCTCAGCCTCGTTATTTCATAATTCACCTGGTCTGCGCTCATTCCGAACACAAAATGCTTTCCTGTGTGGATTGTGTGCTCCTTCAGCTTCATCCTCAAGAGGAGCCAGATTTTCTTATGATGTTTTTCATTTCGCCTTTCCAAAAATTTTTTCAAAACATCTAAATCAGTTTTGTTGTCAATCACAAACTTGTCTATTCCCATGTTCAGAAGTTTTCTTATTTCATTTGAATTCCATGCTTGGACAAAGAACCACACCCTTGATTTGTCTTTTATTTTCTTCAGATGGGTTTCAGATGATATGTTGATATAGCATTTTGTAGTTTCTTCAAGCAATTTTCCAACAACAGGATTTGTCTTAAAGCTGTAGGATATGAAATCAGCTTCTTTTTTGATGCTGTCAAACTGTCTTTTCAGCGCTGATTTGCTCAGAAGGAACATGGCTTCTTTTTTCATTTTTTCTCACTGATTTCTTTTTTAATCTTATTTTTATTAACAAACGTTTTTTTATAATTAATGTTTTTTTTCTTAAGCTATAAATTATTTTTATTCTCTTTATTTTTTTGTACATAAAATGCTTCGCATTTTATTGTACTTTGGGCTTTAGCCCAAAGATATTTATTTTTACTTTTCTTTTTTATGCTTCTGAACTTTTTTTAAACTATTTTTCACGTTTCTCTTTTATTCCTTTTTTAGCCATTAATAATCGTATTTTTTCTTTTCACTTCTTTTATTACACTTGAAATCAAAGTGCAAAATGATTTTTTTATTCATTTTTGAAAAATATTTTCTCTCAGCTACGAACCATTATTTTTTCCTTTTAATTATTTTTATACTTAAACACAAACGTAAGAGATGTTTGCAATATTCGACTATGGATGATTATCATTTCTTTACCTTTTCATTTGTCAGATTTATTTTGTGCTCCTTTGAAAGTTCTTCTAATGCCTTTATCATCACCAATGGAAATGTTATTGTGACATCTCCAATCACAGTCACTGCATCTGCGCTGTCCTTTATCTTTCCCCAGCTCTTTGCCTCTTCTGTTGTGGCGCCGCTCATGCTGCCGCTGGTGTAGTTCGCTGTCGTAAGATAAACAGCATAGTCCATTCCGCCGCTTATTATTGTGGACAAAATTGCATAGTGCTTTGAAACCCCTCCGCCAAGACAGATTATTCCCTTTTTGTCATCGTGGCTGGTGCTCACAACAATCTCCTTGAAGTCCCTTATAGCATCTACAACAAAATCATTGTGCTTTTCCTGAAACATGAAGAGATGAAATCCTAATGCTCCATCAGTTATTGCAGGGCAGAATATCGGGACATTATGCCTGGCTGCCTGATGCAATATTGAATTTTCGTCCTTGAGCATAAGCCCAATCTCATTAAAGAATTCTGCTGTAGTAAGCCTCTTCTTTTTCTGGTAGATTGATGAAAGTGCTTTTGTAATCCAGTCCTCAAAGTTTGAGTAGCTCTCATTCCTTATGAAAATATTTCCAACCCTGTTGATTCCTTTTTCGTGCAGTTCTATGTCATCTGGAGTAAAGCTTCCTATTGCGAATTTTTCCTTATTTGCTTTCATTACGTCCTCTTCCAAGCCGCCTACTGTTGTAACAACTATGTCAACCATTCCAAGTCTGATCAGCTGCGCAAAAAATCCCCTCAAGCCAGAGGTCACCATATTTGAGGTAAAGGTCAAAAAGATTTTGGCACCCTCTTTCTTCATCTTTATTATTATCTCTGACGCCTTTTCAAGGGCTATGCTCTGAAATCCAACCTTTCCAATTCCATCCACTAATTCATTCACCCTCATTCCTTTTTTCCATTGAAAATCCTTGATATATTCCATAAAAATCACCTTTGGAGATTTATAGCAATTATAACAAATATAAATCAAAATTATGAAAGATTAAGAAGAAAAGAACTCTATCTGCCTGCAAAGCTGACGCTGTCAAAGAGGGCCCCTGCACCCTTAAACCCGTCAATCTTAATGATGGCCTTCATAAGAGCAGGAATTCCGGATGCTTTTATAAAGATTTGGTAAAAAAAGGGGGTGTGAAAAGGAGCTAACCTGATTGTTTTTTTACAAAAAAAGAAGCAACGATTTTCTGAATAATATCCCGCTCTTGCCCGAAATGATTTAATCATACAAAATCTATGTCCAGTACAGAAAGCACAAATTCCTCAACATTTGATTCCGAGATTGCTTTTTTCACGTTTTTATTAACTTTTTTATTTCCTTAACTAATTTTTTACATTTCTCTATTGCTTGTTTTGCCGTTTCACAATCCATTCTGCTTCCATAATAAATTAAAGAATTTCTTTTATACCTTAAATCGTCAAAAATATTGAACAAGTCCTCTCTCTTTAATACGTCCCTTAAATAAAAACCAAAACAAACATGATTCAAAACATTATAACCCTCTAAAAATAATTTTGCCTGTAAAAGTTCCAAAACCGAAGTATAGTAATCTTCAAAAACAAAATTGCAATTTTTTTCATTTACTTCCTTAATTAAGCTTATTCTTTCTTCTGCGGTTTCCATCAAGGATTTTGCTCTTTCCTTATCAGAAGATACATTTTTCACAGACCGATTAAACAAACAATCATTCCAGTCAGATTCTCTCATTTGAATACCTCAATATAATTGTTTAAAACTATCCCGTTTAGGATATTATTTGATAGGTGAATATTTTTTACTTTTTTTATACTTTTATGCCTGAATACCTGTATTTTTCTGTTAAGAATCTTTTCAAAATTTTCAAAACTAACTTCTTTTTTTGAAGGCGTTTCAATATACAAATCTATGTCGCTATTTTCCATATCCTCTCCTTTTGAATAAGAACCAAAAACAACTATTGTCGGGTTGCTTAATTTTTCTTTTAAATAATTAACCAAACCACACTCATATAATCTCTTTATATT
>CAYQKJ010000110.1:0-3551 GCA_964418195.1 uncultured Methanosarcinales archaeon
TTACGGGATTAGGCAAATCCCTTGGTTACGCTCAATTAATACGCAAGAGCAAGTGCGATGTTCCTTTGGAAACCGCACGGAAAAGCATGTGAAGTTCGTGGGATTCAGAGTAGTGTTTACTCTTTCCAAGGACGCAAGAAAGTTTTGCTTCACCTCCTCTTGAAATAATGCAGCCAAACCAATGTTCACTTCAACTTCATTTGCAGTCATACAAAGGTATTTATAAATAAACTAATTTCTCCTTGTTTAGGTGATGTTTATGAGAGAAAAAATAATGAGCAAAAATATTCCAAAAAGAGACAAAGATTTGATAACAATCTTTGTATTACTGGCAATTGCGGTTTTTATTGTGGGATTTCTGTTATGGAATTCATCGCGCACCTATGTGCCAGCAAAACCATTTGTTAGTTCAGGCAGTTTTGCAAAATTCACTTCAGAGAAAGAATTCATTGACACAGTAAGCGCTTCAAGATATTCCGGCGGCTATGTTGGCGGTATGAGCTTATCTGCTACAAGAGGTGTGGCAATGCTTGAGCAGGCAGTTACTGAAGCAGCTCCAACAGCAAAAATAGCTGGCGAATCTAGTGGTGTAGATACTAGTGTAGAGCGCTATTCAGAAACCAATGTGCAGGTTTTAGGAATAGACGAGCCAGACATTGTGAAGACAGACGGAAGCTTCATCTATTATTCTCCAACAACTTTTTACTGGGGTCCTTGGCTAAGAGGCGGCATTATGCCATCATACTATCAGGAAGGCAAAACATTTATTGTAAATGCCTATCCTGTGGATGAATTATCGCAGAAGGACAAGATGTCTGATTCCGGAGAACTCCTGCTCACTGGCAATGTGCTGATAGTTTTGTCGTCACAGAAAATCACCGGTTATGACACTTCAGATTATAAGGAATTGTGGCATTTTTCCTTGAATGATTCCTCAATACTCACAGCCAGGCTTTACAACAGCAAGCTCTATCTTGTGCTGACAAAATATGTCAATGAATACACTCCATGCCTGATAGTTCCTATGGAAGGAGTTTTTGTAAAATGCACTGACGTTTATTATCCGACAGGCAGCATGCAGTTGGACACAAACTACTTTGTGTTTGAGATAGAACCAAAGACAGGAGATTTAGACAAGCAGATATCTTTCCTCGCTCCTAGCGCGCAGACAACTGTGTATATGTCAGGAGAGAATATTTTTGTGGCGGTCTCTTATACAAAATCAGAGTATGAGATTTACAGGGCATTTATTCTAGAAAACACTGACTTGTTCCCTTCAAAATTGGTTGATAAGGTAAAGGCACTTGAAACCTATGACATTTCAGAGTATGCGAAGATGACAGAACTTCAAAATCTTATAGGACAGTATACAAACTCTCTGAGCGGCGACGAGCAATTGACAATGAACAATAAGCTGAATGATTTCATGATAAAGCACAGAAAAGAGCTTGAAAGGACAAGAATAGCCAGAATAAGTGTCGATGGTTTGGAACTAAAAGCATCTGGCGAGATTCCAGGAAGACTATTGAACCAGTTTGCAATGGATGAGTATGACGGAAACTTGAGGACTGCAGTCACAATCGGAAGATGGGACAATTCAGAGAATGCTGTCTATATCTTAAACAGTGATTTGAAAGTGATTGGCGAAACAGAAAAGTTTGGAGAGGCAGAAAGAATCTATTCTGTCAGATTCATCGGCACAAAAGGATATATTGTTACATTCAAGGAAACTGATCCTTTCTTTATAATGGACCTTTCCAATCCTGAAAAGCCAGAAATCAAGGGCGAACTGAAGATTCCAGGATACAGCGCCTACCTGCATCCAATAGACGACTCAACAATGACAGGCATCGGAAAGGAGAGCAACCAGGTGAAGGTTTCATTGTTTGATGTAAGCGATGTTGCAAATCCAAAAGAGCTTGACAAGTATGTGCTCTCAGAATACTGGAGTGACATACTGAACACTCATCATGCATTCCTGATAGACAAGAAGCATGAAGTGTTCTTCCTTCCAGGCTCACAGGGCGGCTACATCTTCAGCTATAAAAATGACAAGCTGGATTTGGTAAAGAGCATAAAAGAAGACAGTGTAAAAAGGGCTCTTTACATCAACGACTATATGTACATCTTGACTGATTCAAAGATTGTAGTGCTGGATGAGAATAGCTGGGATAGAGTCAAGGAATTGGAGCTGAAATACGACTAAAAACATATAAACAAATAAAACAGATTTTATAATTTTTTTATTATTTATCAAAAATTGCGAGAATACAAAAAAATCGAAGATTTTTTGTACATAAAATGCTTTGCATTTTATTGTACCTTTCGCCTTTAGGCAAAGGATGAATCGTTTTGCTTCCGCAATTTTTATTTTTCTATTATTTTTAGGTGCCTACTTTTTCTAAATTCTCTATTTCTTATTTCCATCCCCGATTTTCATTCCCTATTTCCACACTCCTGCTATTTCATAATTGCAGAATTTGCATTTTCCGTCAATAACATTATTCTGATAGACACCGAAGAATCCGCCTCTCTCAATCAGAAGCTTTTTGCAGTTGGGGCAGTAGGTGTTTTCCATCTCGGTCACAATATTTCCGACATAGACATAATCCAAATGCTTCTTTGCAATAGAGTATGCTTTTTGAAGGGTTTGCAGAGGGGTGTCTGGAACATTTGTCATCTTGTACATTGGAAAGAATCTTGAGAAGTGCAGTGGAACATTCTTTCCAAGGTTTTTGCTTATCCATACGCACATGTCCTCAATTTCTTTAAAATTGTCATTAAAGCCAGGGATTACCAAATTTGTGATTTCAAGCCATACTCCTTTTTCTTTAAGAGTGAGCAGAGTTTCAAGCACTGGCTCTAGCTCTGCAGAGCAAACTTTTTTATAAAAATCAGGATTGAATCCCTTTAAATCAACATTGTCTCCGTCAAGATATTTTGACAGTTCAATAAGCGGCTCCTTATTTATGTAGCCGTTGCTTACAAAGGTTGTTTTGAACCCTGCTTTCTTGGCAAGCTTTGCAGTGTCTAAAGCGTATTCATAAAATACTGTAGGTTCATTATAAGTGAAAGAGACGCTCTTGCAGCCGCTTGCAACTGCCAGCTCAACAATCTTTTCAGGGCTTACACTTTCTACAGGATATTGCTCCGGGGTTGCCCTTGACATCTCCCAGTTCTGGCAGTGCAGGCATGCGAGATTACAGCCCACTGTTCCTATGGAGAATGCACGCGTGCCAGGAAGAAAATGAAAAAGCGGCTTCTTTTCAATAGGGTCATCATTAAGTGCAATCGGCTTTTCGTAAACCATCGAATAGAGCTTTCCCTCGATATTCTTCCTTGCACTGCAGAACCCGTATTTGCCGTCTGATATTATGCATTCTCTCGGACAGAGTTCACACCTGACCTTCTTGTCCTCAATCTTTTTATAATATTTTGCCTCTTTCATCTGTTTAACAATGTTTTTTTATATTTTAATTATTTTTTTATTATTTTGTTTCTAACGTGTTTGCTCCTATTAAATAATTTTTTTTATTTAGTCTATCTAATTG
>CAYQKJ010000111.1:0-3492 GCA_964418195.1 uncultured Methanosarcinales archaeon
GCTTTCAAGCGTTCTCTTTAAAATTTTTGACTGCATAAAATCTTTGATTTTATTACACTAAAAATACTTTGACCTTTAGGTTTGGGATTTTTTTATTTCTCTGAAGTGATTGCATAATCTTTTATTATTGTTGCTGTTCATTCTTCTCGTTTATATACTCCTAATGCTTTAATCTGGCGGCACCTGAAAATGAAGAGTAAATCAACCTACAAGAGTCAAGGCACTTCTATAACACAGAACTCTCACATATTACCAAGCCCAAAGGAGATGCAAGAGAAAGAGGATATCATAAGAGTACATGACCTTGTGATAAGTTTCGGCCAGCATGTTGTTCTAAACAATCTAAACCTTAACATAAAAGAGGGTGAAATCTTTGGCATAATTGGTATGAGTGGTTCTGGAAAAACGACCCTGCTAACTACGATAATAGGAGCGTTACAGCCAGGTTCAGGCAATGTTTTCTTCAGATCAAAGCAGGTTTTGGGTGAAGAAAAATTCGAGTCTGTTTTCACAAACCTTTTTTCAATAAGGTCAATGTTTGGATTTGCAGCACAAACACCTTCTTTTTATCCTGAACTCACTGTCCGCCAGAATCTTGAATATTTCTCTGCACTTTATGATCTTCCTGCTGACCTGGTGTATGAAAACACAAAAAGGGCTTTGATGCTGGTTGGGCTGAGCCAATATGAAAACCTTTCAGCTAAATTTCTATCAGGAGGAATGCAGAAAAAGCTTGATATAGCGTGTGCAATAATCCACAATCCTTCTGTGCTTATCTTGGACGAGCCGACCGCAGATCTTGACCCTATAACACGCGGTGAGTTACTTGGGCTTTTCAAGAAAATAAACAAGGAAGGAACAACTGTAATCGTGGCATCCCATTTTTTGATGGAACTGGAATACTTATGTGATAGGATAGGTATACTTCATGATGGGCAGATAATTGATGTAGGCACTATTGAAGAATTGAAGAAGAATTTCAGTAAGGACAAGGAAATACACTTGCAGACTACGCAAGGAAAATATAACCTTATAATTGAAAAGCTAAAAAAGATAAAGCTTCTTGAGATAAACCAGATTGTAGACAGGGGGCACAAGCTGATAATCTACACTCCTGAAGCAGAGGCTGTTTTGCATCACCTTCTTTTAGCGGTTAAGGAATCAGAGGACTCTATCGTGAATGTTGATGTTGCAAGGCCGTCATTAGACGAGGTTTTCAAAAAATTGATTAAAAAAACTATGAAATATTAGAGAAATTAGAAATTATTAGACATATGGTTGATGTTCGATATGCACAAGATTTTTGAGATAATAAAAAAAAATTTGCGCCTGCTGGTAAAGTCAAAGGGCTCTGCTCTAGTTGTTATTCTCGGTCCATTGCTGCTGATTTTTCTTGCAGGAATAGCTTTTGACAACTACAGCGCTTATAGAATAAACATTGGCATATATTCTCCAGAATACACCCCCCTGATAAATTCTTTTATACAAAAACTTGATACTTCACAATTTAGAACGATGAAATTTGATTCTGAAACACAATGCGTTGAAAGCATAAGCCAGGGCAAGGCGCATACCTGTGTGGTATTTCCAAAGAATATGGATTTGAGCGGCAACAAAACCAATACAGTGACTTTTTATGTTGACTATTCAAAAGTCAATCTGGTATGGATGGTAAGGGACACTCTCTTTGCAAAGATTTCAGAAAGAGCAACTGAGATAAGCACAGAACTCACAGACGTTCTCCTGGGAAAAATACGATATACCATAGGAGAGATAAATGCAAAGAAGCCAACACTCACAGAGCTTTCAACAGATAACACAAAAACAGCACAGGACATAATTTCAATAAAAACCAACCTTAATGCACTGGATTTGTCCATAAACAAGGAAAGCTTTAACATAGCTGAATTGCGCACAAAAACAGAGAAATTGAATGAGCTTGGTAAGGATGCTGTTAACAAAAGTATTTCAACACTTGATTCCATAAGCAGCACTATCAGCTCACCCAATATGAATATGTCCTCTGGTGAGCGCGAATCAATACTTTCACTGATAAGTTCTGCAAAGTCGGACCTGAATGATATAAATGAGCAACTATCATCTTCTTATGGCACAAACGCCTCTTCAGTTCTCTCGCTTATAAGCAGTGTTGAGAGCAAGCTTGACGAGACAAAGCAGAAGTTTGAGAAGGCATCCAAGACAAGGACAGATGTTTCACAGAAAATAGACAGCATTAAGGCATTACTGGATTCTGACCTGACAAAGATAGCTGCTCTGCAAAGTTCCTTTAACAGCATTGCAGAAAGCCTTGGAAGCGCAGCTGTGCAGAGCTCAGAAGCCATTGTAAGCCCAGTAACTACTCTGATAAAGCCAGTAACCACAAAGTCATACCTCGGCTATATGTTCCCAATACTTCTCGTAATGCTAACAATGTTTGTCAGCATAATTCTTTCTACAACACTAATAATGACAGAAAAGAAGTCAGCAGCATATTTCAGAAATCTGATAACCCCGACCAGCGACGTAATATTTTTTATAAGTGCATATTTGACCAACATGCTTCTAATAATACTGCAGATAATCATAATGCTCCTTATTTCAATAATATTTTTCAAGGCACGGATGCTCATGACACTGCCTGCGACTGTTTTTCTGCTTCTGCTTTCAGCAACTTTATTCACGCTGATTGGAATCTCAATAGGTTATCTCTTCAAGTCAGAAGAGACCGCAACCCTAGGCGCAATCTCAGTAAGCAGCATCCTATTGTTGTTATCAAGCGTTGTGCTTCCTATAGAAAGCATGCCGCATTATGTGATGGCAATTGCAAAATTTAACCCATTCGTAATCTCTGAATCTCTGCTGAGGAAAGCAATAATATTTGAAACTCCGCTATTCAAGATAGATGCAGAAGTGGGATGGCTTATACTGTACATAATTCTTTTTGCGACCGCAATAATTTTCATACAAACATTTACACTAAAGACACGCCTCAGGCAGCATGCAAAAATCCTTATTCCAAAAAAGATTGAGGAAGAGCCGGCACTAAAAAAATCTTCATTCGCTTTTCTTATGGACAAATTTGAACTGCATAGAATGCCAAAGGGCTTGCCAACACCAGTAAAAGAAATTCCTGAACAGCAAAAAATCCCAAAACACATGCCTGAAAAGAGGCTCTTAACCGCGAATACACTGGCAGAACTTATAGAAATGCTAGAAAAGATGGATGATGAGGAGTTCTCACAATACTCAAAAGAGGAGTTCTCTGCATGGGTTAGACAAAACATAAAAGAAGACGCACTTGCAGAAAAAATCCTGAAGACAGAGAGCAGGACAGAGCTCGAGCAGGAGTTCAGAGCAGCCTATGAAAGGCATCTTAGGAGAATTGAAGAGCTGAAGAAGAGGATTGCAGAAAAGAAGAGAAAACTCAATAAATTATAAGCATAGTATTAGACAGTATAAAGATAGTATTAGCATTAAAATTCTCTGTCGCTT
>CAYQKJ010000112.1:0-3437 GCA_964418195.1 uncultured Methanosarcinales archaeon
CATTTGATAACAAATCAAACTTGATAAACTCAAAATAAGGATTTAATTAAAGGCAAAAAAATTCAAATAATTATCTTATAATAAAGAGAAGTAAAAAAAATGAAAAAGGTGCATTAAAATGCAAATAAAGATAAAATCACTTGACAAGAAGAATTTCTACAGGATGGAGAACAAGACAGAGATAATGGAAGTCATGATAAACGAGGACCTGATTGATCCGAAAAAGGAAAGTATAGCAATCGGCTTTGCTAATGACGGCTCATCAGGGATTATAGAATTCTCAGTTCCGGAATTTGAGAAGATGGCAAATTCTGTGAGAGATAAGCTCCATCTGATAAAAAGCTATGGAAAGATGAAAGGAAAGACATTCTGAAAGAAAAATTATTTTAGAAAAAGATTTATTATTTTTTATTACAATTATTATTAAAAAAATTAATTTTTATTACATTAATATATTTTATTATTATATATTTTTTAATATTATATATGTTGTATTATTCTCATTATATTTTATTATTCTTATTTATATTTTATGATTCATTCTCATATATTTCATTATTTTTATTCTTCTTCTCGCTCATGCTCTCTTAATTCTTCTATCAGCTCTCTCTGCTTCCTGCTCAGCTTTTTAGGCACTTTTATTTTGACTTTGACATATTCATCTCCAGAGCCGTAGCCATGCATCCTGGGCATTCCCTTTCCCCTCAATCTGAAGCTTGTTTCTGTCTGAGTGCTAGGAGGAATCTTTATCATGGCTGTTCTTTCCAATGTCGGAGCCTCTATTTCCCCGCCAAGCACTGCTGTTGAAAAAGGAATTGAAACCTCGCAGTAAAGGTCAGCCCCTCTTCTCTCAAAGATTTCATGGGGCTTGATATTGACTGTAATGTAGAGGTCACCGCTTCTCCCTCCCCTGAGCCCTGCTTCCCCTTCTCCGGCAATTCTAAGCTTAGAGCCGGATTCTATTCCTGCTGGGATTTCAACATCAATCTTTTTTCTCATTCGTATAAAGCCCCTTCCATCGCATGCTTTGCATATTCTTTCAGCTATCCTGCCTGTGCCGTTGCATTTTCTGCATGTTGTGCTTGTGCTGAATATTCCGAATGGGGTTCTTCTTGAGCTTTTTATAGAACCTGAGCCGTTGCAGGCATCGCATGTTTTCATATTGCCTGATTCAGCGCCTGTCCCATTGCAAGAAGTGCACTGCTCTGTCTTTTCGAGTATGAAGGATTTTGCAGTGCCTGAGGCTGCCTCTTCAAGAGTGATTGCAATCTCGTGCAAAAGGTCAGCTCCTCTCTGAACCCTTGCTCTGGCTCTGCTGCCTTCTCTGCCAAATCCGCCTCCAAAGCTGCTTCCAAAGAAATCGCCCAAGATGTCCTCAAAATCAGGAAAGTCAAATCCGCGGAAGTCAAAGCCAAAGTCTCCTGCTTGGAATCCTCCTGTGGATTCTGCAGAGCCGAACCTGTCATAATTTGCTCTTGCCCTGTCATCAGAAAGAACTCTGTAAGCCTCATTTATCTCCTTGAATTTCTCTTCCTTTTCCTTGTCTCCTTTGTGAAGGTCAGGATGATATTTTTTTGCGAGTTCCTTGTAAGCCCTTTTTATCTCTTCTGCTTTAGCATTCTGCGAAACTCCCAAAATATTGTAATAGTCCTTTGGCATTTTTGATTCCCTTGAAAAGCATTGACAGCTTTAACATTGACAGCTTTATGCATATCAAATGTTTTATTAAATTGTTTTATCAAATAGATAATTTTTTTATCAAATGAGTTTTTATTGGATTTGTTTATTGCTCTCCCGAGTGTTGTTTGCTCTTCTTTTATTTTTTATTGTTTTCATTGTTTTTCATTAGACAAATATTTTTTATCATCAACAGGTTTGTTATTAAATGTTTTTATTCATTTAATGCTGTGACTCTTTTATTTAACGAATGTTTTAAATGAATGCTTTGATTCATTTGCATAAACCAAATTTTTCACATCTTCTGGTTTGATGTCTAATTTTGAAAAAATCTCTCTTTCAAGCTTTAGCACCGGCTCTTTTGTGCTGAGTATGGTATTATATGCTGCAGGGCGGTTTGTTCCATATCTTTTGAGCATGTACTCATATCTCTCTTCAATGCTTACAATCTCATCATTATTTGCCCTTTTGTCTGCATAAAAAACTATCTTTTCCTCCCAATTTTCAAGCCCTTCCTTTGCATCCCCGTTTTTCAGCACAGCCGTCAGCACGTGCTTTTTTACAATCGTTGCTATTTCAGGATATCCTTTCTCCATGAGGATTCTGTAAGAGTGATAGCCGTGATTCTGCCCGTCATAAAGGGTCGCCTGCTTGTCCAGGTCATGCAGCAGCGAAGCTGCATTCACAAGCTCAAGATTTATTTTCTCCCCTTTTTCTATGAGTTTCTTTGCAAGCAGCATGCTGATTCTGTTGACTATTATGGAATGAGCCATCATATTGTCCTGAAGTTTTGCTTCTTTCAGCATTTCCATGCATTCGTGCGTTGAAGGGATTCTCATTTTCCTTACCGGCCTTATCTCACATCCTTGTTTCAAACTTTTTTATCTAAAACTTTTTATTTAAAAATTTTACTCGCGTCATTAAGTGGTTCTCATTAAGTAGTTTTATTTTCATCAAATAGTTTTTATATCATCACGCAGCTTGTCTGCAATGTCCTTTGTGATTATTAATGTGACATCAGGATGCTTTCTCAGGATTGTGGCAGGAACTTTCTCAGATATTTTGCTGCAGAGCATTTCTCTTACTGCATTCAGCTTTTCCCTGCCGCTTGCAAGCATCAGGATTTTTTTAGCAGCAATTATGTTGCTTATTCCAATTGTGATTGCCTGCGTGAATTTTTTATTCTTGTTTTTAAAATTTTTCTTTATAGTGCTTTTGCTGAGTCTTATCAAATGGGTTTTTGAATTAAAGCTCGTGCCTGGCTCATCAAAGCCTATATGTGCATTAATGCCTATGCCCAAAATCTGAAGGTCAATCTTATGCCTTGACAATAAATCATCATAGCGCCTGCATTCCTTTCTGATAGAATCTGGCTTTCCATCTATGATTTGTATATTTTCCTTATTTATATTCACTCTGTCAAGAAGGTTCTTGTGCAGGTAATAGCTGAAACTCTGTTTTTCAGAAGGTTCTGCGCCATAATACTCATCAAGATTAAAAACAAAAACTTTTGAGAAATCGATGCCTCCCTTCTTATATCTTTTGACTAGCTGATGATACAATTCTAAAGGGGTATGGCCTGTTGCAAGCCCTAGAACAAGATTTGGCCTCTTTGAAATTTCTGCTGCAATAAAATCAGAAGCAACATTGCTTAATTCTCTATAATCCCTTGCTACAATTATTTTCATGCGATCATTTTGATATTTTTATTCGCTATTCACTATTGTTTTTAATTTAAAAATAAAAACATCGATTGACAT
>CAYQKJ010000113.1:0-3433 GCA_964418195.1 uncultured Methanosarcinales archaeon
ATATTATTACTATCTTTTTCTTACTATTTCTTTATTATTAATCTCTTTATTATTATTTTATATTCAGCTTTATTTTTGTTATCAACTATGTCTTATTATTTTTTAATATTATTTTCTATTTTAATTATTATTTCTTACCCTGTTTTCAGCACTATCGCCGGCTTTCCAGGCAGGGCCTGCTCTGCCTTTGCGTCTTTTGAGTCCTCTGCCTTTTCCAACAGGATTTTTATCTTGAATTCATTCTCCAGACTTTTGATTTCATCTGCCAAGAATTCCATTTCCTGCCTTTGGCTTATCTTGGTTCTCAGCATTAGCTGAGGATTTTTCAGCATCTTTGCAACAAGATTTGAAACCTGTGCAGCATGTTTCTTCAGTTTTTCATCTTTGATAATCAATTTTATTATCTCGCCAGGATTTCTCGTTTTTTCAATATGCTCTATTATTTTGGCAACTGCCTCGTATTTCCAGGCTTCTGAAACAATGAGTTTTGCGCTTTCAATATTCTTTTTGTCCTTGCTTACTAATTCCATCACTCTTCTAAAATCATTCCTGGCGTTTTCAGCAATTCTGTAGAGCTCTTCTGATTCTATGCTTATTTTGCTCTCGTCAAACTTCGGCCATTTCTCCAGACTTATGAATGTTTTGTTGCCGATTCTGTGCCAGAGCTCTTCTGCGATGTGCGGGCAGAACGGCGCTATGAGCTTCAGCATTATCTCATAGTGCTGCTTTGTCATGCCTTTTGAAGCAAAATAATCAACTGCTTCTATTATTGATATTATCGCTTTCGGATATTGAAAGCCCTCTATGTTTTCAGTAACATTCTTTATTGCCAGATTAATCTTGCTCTCGCCCAGCTCATTTTTTTCATTTTTGAACTTGTTGCTTAGCGCGATAATCCTTCCGATTATTCTGAAGCTTCCCTCCACTCCTTCATCGCTCCACTTCATCTGCTTGTCAGGGTTTGATACGAACATTAGGAAGAGTCTGGCAGTGTCTATGCCGTATTTGTTTGAGATGTCTGTCTGGAACACCACATTTCCAAAGCTCTTGCTCATCTTGTGCCCGTCCTTATAGACAATTCCTTGGTTGAACAATTTTGTAAATGGCTCTGAAAAATTTACAAATCCAAGATCCCTTAAAACCCTTGTGAAGAACCTTGCATATATCAGGTGCATCACTGCATGCTCTGCTCCTCCAATATACTGGTCAACAGGCATCCAGTATTTTACATCATTCTTATCAAACGGCTTGTCCTTCTCATCTGATGAGCAGTATCTAAGGAAATACCATGAGGAATCAACAAAGCCTCCCATGGTGTCTGTCTCTCTTTTCGCAGGAGAACTGCATCTGGGGCATTTTACTTCCAGAAATTTCTTATTGCTCAGCAAAGGGTTTTCCCTTGCTTTGAAATCAACATTTTCAGGAAGCAGCACAGGTAAATCCTTTTCAGACACAGGGACTATTCCCAAATTTTTCTTATCCTTTATCAACTCATCAAATAATTCTTTGAATTCCGGCTCCTGGATATGCTCCTTCTCATGAACTACTATTTTCTCCCATCTCTTATCATCAAACAATTTTTGCGACTCCAATGGAATGTAAGGGTCATTGTCTGAAAGTATGAGCACGCGCCTCTTGCTATTGTCTTCTACTTTGGCGAAATTAACTTCTGCGTCATGAAACTTCTTCAGCGCACCAATATCTGAATCAGGCCATTCCTTTCTGAACCAGTCCCAGCGGCTCTTAGGATACTGTATTGGCGGAGTTGGGGCTATGAGATAAAGCGAGCCGATTTTTTTCCTTTCAGCAAGGTGAAGCACTGCATTTCCTCCCAGGCTATGCCCGATTATTATGTCGTTCCCGTCGAAGTCCTTGGTAATTTTTTCAAGCGCAGCAATCCATTCTTCAAGCTTTGGATGCGCAGCATTAGGCATGTCTGGCACAATCACTTCAAATCCCTGCTTTTCCAGTTCCCTTTTGAGCCAAGGGAACCAGTTGCTGTTGCTCTCGCCTTCAAATCCGTGGATGATAAGGACTTTCTGTTTTTTCTTGGCGCACCTCTCACAGTATATCACAGGAATTGGAGTTCCCCAGTATCTTTGTCTTGATATCAGCCAGTCTCTTATCTTGTAATTGACAGTTCTCTTTCCAAGTTTTTTCTTTTCAATATAATCAGAAATCTTTTCAATCGCCTCTTTGCTGTTCATCCCGCTAAATTCCCCTGAATTAACCAGCACCCCTTCATCTACGTATGCTCTCTCTTTTATGTTGCCTCCCTTTATCACTTCCCTGATTTCAAGTTTGTATTTTTTTGCAAACTCAAAATCGCGCTGGTCGTGGGCAGGCACTCCCATGACCATTCCTGAGCCGTAGTCAGCAACCACAAAGTTTCCTGCGTATACAGGCACTTTCTCTTTTGTAAGGGGATTTACAGCGTATTTCCCTGTGAAAACTCCCTCTTTCTCAAGCATTTCTATTTCTTCTTTGCTCTTGGCTTTGTTGCATTTTTTTGCAAATGCATCAACTTCTTTCCTGTGTTTTTCATCTGCAAGCTCAAGAAGTTTCAGATGCTGTGCAGATATTACCATGAATGTGACTCCGAAAATAGTGTCAGGTCTTGTTGTGAAGACAGCCCATTTTTCTCCGTCTATTGTGAAGTCTATTTCTATGCCTTCTGATTTTCCAATCCAATCTGACTGCATCTTCTTAATCCTCTCAGGCCATTCTATTTTGTCAAGACCTTTAAGGAGTTCTTCAGAATATGCTGTGGTTTTAAGGAACCACTGGTCGAGCTCCTTCTTTTCAACTTCGCCCTCGCAGCGCCAGCATTTGCCCCCTTCTGCCTCTTCATCTGCCAGAACTGACTCGCAATTCGGGCACCAGTTCACAGGCGCTTTTTTCCTGTAGGCAAGTCCTCTTTCAAGCATCTTCAGAAAGAAATACTGATTCCATCTGTAGTATTCTGGCTCGCAGGTTGATATTACCCTGCTCCAGTCATAGCTGCTGCCCAAGGCCTTCTGGTACTCGATTATCTTTTTTATTGAATCATTTGCATACTTTCTTGGGTGTATGCCCTCTTTTTTTGCTGCATTTTCAGCAGGCAGTCCGAAGCTATCATAGCCCATTGGGTATAGAACATTAAAGCCGTTCATCCTCTTGAATCTTGCAAAAACATCGCCGATTGCGTAATTTCTCACATGCCCCATATGGAGAAAGCTTGCGCTCGGGTAGGGAAACATCTCGAGAACATAGTATTTCTTCTTTTTGGAATCCTCTTTTACCTGAAAAACTTTATTCTTTTCCCATTCCTTCTGCCATTTGGCTGCTATATCATTCAACTTGAAACGCAGGGATTCCAGATTATAATCGCTTTCTTTTTTGCCTGTTCCAGTACTTTCCTTTTTATCTTCTCTTTTCATAGAATGAATAGTTA
>CAYQKJ010000114.1:0-3409 GCA_964418195.1 uncultured Methanosarcinales archaeon
AGCCCTGAAAGGGCTAAATGGCCATAAAAAAGAAAGCAAAAGAAAAGAATAATAATAAAAATAATATGCCCACACAAAAAAATAAATCCTTGCCCTAAAGGACAAAGTATTAAAAATTTTAATAAAGCAAAAAAGAAGCATACTTAGAATATTTTTATGTAAAAAAGAATAAACGTTCTTTTCCTTATTTTTTCTTGAAATCTTCGCATTCCATTATGCTTATTGAGAATCCTTTAATCTCATCTTTCTTGGATTTGGGGGAAAGCCTTGATGAGAAATTGTTGAAATAATCGCATGTCTCTCTTTTGCAGCACAGCTCGCACATATTTTCAATCAAATTTTCAGTCGGAGTTTTATTCTTTGAAGGCATCGCTGTATTAATAAAATAATCTATTATTTAAAATTTTTCTTTTAAAAAAATTTGAGGAGGAGAATGTGATTAAAATAAGATTAAAACAAGAAAGTGGGCCCGCGGAGACTTTCAAACCTTTTCCGATAAAGCGCGATTTTCTGTAAGAAAATCTTAAGGAACGCGCACGCAGTGAAGCGTTCCGCATTCTGTAAACGCTTTTCTCTTGCGAAAAGGGTTTTTGAACTCCGGACCACTCGATTATCAGTCGAGCACTCCACCAGACTGAGCTACGGGCCCAAAATGCGCCTCCGGCCAGGATTGAACTGGCGACCTCGCGATTAACAGTCGCGCGCTCTGCCGCTAAGCTACGGAGGCATTAGCTTAGAGATTATGGAACGATTTATAAAATTTTTGCTCTGAAGAGCAAAACAATAAAATTTAAATATGTTCCCAAAATTCTCATTAAGTTATGCGTCGGTGGTCTAACGGCTATGACTGCGGCCTTCCATTAGGAAAACTAGAGGTGAGCCGCATATCCGGGTCCGAATCCCGGCCGACGCATTTCATTTGATTTCTGTGATATGATTTATTTTAATAGAAAAAGTTTTGTGATTTATGCATCTATTATCCAGATACTCCTACTGTTAGCGTAGTTACCATTATCTTTGATGCAACTATGTTAAACACCAGCATTACTATCAATGAAATCATTGTGTACAGGAATATGCTCTTTGGAAGGGAATTTCCTATGTTGTAGCGCTCTCCCAAACTGTCAGCGCCGTTTTCTATTCCGTTTGCGATTATAATCAGTATGTAGGTTATCTCAACCACATATATTCCCACTATGATTTGGAAATAATATGTTGGAATGCCATCTCCAAAAAAGTTTGCGATATTCAATGCGGTTCCAAAATCTGTGCTGCCACCGCCCTGCTGCATGATTTTCATCTGTTCAGTAAGTTTTCCTATTATCAGGGTAATCATGGAAGTGATTCCGATTACTATGCCCGCGATTGCAGGGGTGAGGAATGATATTTGCGACTTCATTGAGGAAATGATGTCTGAAAGAAGGTCTTTCAGTCTTTCATCAACCCTGTGTATCTCTTTTATGTAGCGCGATACATTCATCAATGCCTGTGAAACTACCAGTGGGCCTTTTTTTGCACTCTCAACAAGCACTTTCATAGAGCTTTCAATCATGTTAGATGGAAAACGCCTTAACGCTCCTTGTTTCCTGTCAAATATTGCCTGGTTGATTCCCATGCCTAATTTGCTTATGTTTATGCTTACAAGCTCAAAGAAGCTTCCTGATGCAGTCCCTTTCATGATCTCTGCTACTTTGCCGCATGCAATCTCAATTGGAAGCCCGTCGCCAACCCTGTTGCCGAGCTGGAAGAGTGCAGAAGCAAATTCGTCTTCAAGCTTCTTTGCACTGTCTCTTAATTTCACAAGATTTTTGGATTTGAGATAAAAATATGTACCTACTGAGAGTCCTATGCCAAACGGAATCAACAGGCTTAATATTGTTGCTCCAACTCCATAGGGGCCTACTATCTTTCCAGGAATCTTTGCTGATTCTCTATAGCCTAGAAAGTCAAGTCCTAAAAAACTCATGTCAAAATTAGGTGAAATCATTCTTATGATTATCGGGCTCAGCCCTGCTATAAGGAATACGATAAAAATTATTACAGTTACTAGGAGCGGACTCACTGCGTACTGGGTATTTCCGATTTTTATCAGCACATTCTCATAATACTTTAGCCGCGGATCCTGTTGCGAAATATCTGTGTCACCATAGCCACTGGGTCTTCTTCCAAGAATGCTCTTGCCCAGGTAGAAAATGCCGATGGGCAGCGCTAAATCATAGAATAGCGCAAGATGATACCACTGCACTCCTTCCATGAAATTTACAACAAGCGGCAGTATCACAAGACCTAGTATTGGCATTATGATGCCCAGCATATGAAGCATCGTTATTGGTGATTTCAGATTGTGGGCATAGTGGAGCATCTTTTCATAGGTTTCTTCAAGTATTAATGACAATGACCTGTCAAGCAGGCTTAATCTTCTGTCGTCTGATGTTTCATACAATGAGCTCTCAACCACGTGGAATGCTTCCACAAATTCCAGGTTCCATTTTCTCCAGGTTTCAAAATAGTGGTCCAGGGATTCTCTGATAGTGGCATACTTCTGTGTTTCAACATCCCAAAGCACTTTTTTGAGGTCTATGGAAAGAGGTGGCGCTAGGTGCTCTGCAGCAAAATTTACTGCCAGTTCCAGATTTGAGGTGTGCCTCATGTATGTGGCAACATAAAAGATACATAGAACCATCTGGTTGCTGGCTTTCATCCTCCAGTTGTCTGCGAACATCTCCGGCAGTTTTTGCATTATTGCCATCGATGCAACTGCGCCCAGCAAAAAAAAGAAAACAAAGAAGAAGGATTTGAAAATCATAAAGCTGAAGAGGCTTCCTATAATTACAATTACTATTGGATAAAATATGGAAGCGCTCATGACACCTGTAGGAGTGACATTCAAGTGGCAGATGTTTATGTTTTCCTGCATCTGCTGCTCTGTTTTCACATCAGGCTTTATCTTGAAGGTTTTTTCTGCAATATTGCATGCCTTCTCAAAAAAATTGAGTTCAGCAGGCATGTTTTCAATCTTGAACTGCGCATACTGCCTGGAGGCGATTGCCTGCTGTCCTGTCTGCAGAGTAGGCTGCTGTTCTTCCAAGTTCAGCTGGCTCTTCAACCTGCTCTTGTATTTATTTGCCAAATCCGTCATTTCGCTTTCTTGCACAGCCATTTTCAGCATTCCTTTTTCAGCAAATCATGAAAATAAAATCATTAAAACCTATAGAAAATTATTTGTTGCAATCTATCAGCCTCTTTTTTTAATCGCTAATATTGAATTGTTAATGTTAATTGTTAATGTTAAATTTAACCTTCTTTCAAAAAATAAATATAATGAATTAAAAAACAAATTAAAAAACACATAAAAATAATAATTGAATATGTATCTTGATTATATGTATCTTAATTTAACAGCATGTTT
>CAYQKJ010000115.1:0-3404 GCA_964418195.1 uncultured Methanosarcinales archaeon
CTATAGTTCACGCTGATTCTATGATATTTTGTTAAATCGCATATGTTAGCAGAAATTCGGGGGCTCGCTTAAACTAAATCAGGATAATAATCTGGTTCAATTTTTACTTTGTATATTCCATCAGATGACTTAAATTTAGAACATTCGACAAGATAAGTTCTTTCGCGGTTGGGATTTTCACTAAAAATCCCTTCGATGTTATAAGGTTTGCAAGATTCAATTAGTTTACAATGATTACAAATGTCTTCTATAGGACATACGCTTTTTATATTTCCATCTTTATCTTTTTCTAGCATATTTTAAAAATAATCAAATAACTATAAAAATATTTCGCTCACCCTCGAACTCTTGTTACTTCGCTTCCTCGCCTCAGCCTTCGGTTTCAGTCTGCTAACAGCGATCGCATATGTTCTGCGTAATTCGAGCTGGCTCAGATAGTCTTCGGCTTCGCCTCAAAAATTTGTAAGAAAACGAAAGTTTTATTGTTTCTTATTTTAATTCTTTGACTTTTTTAACAAGTATTCGATATTGTGTTGCGTTAAAAATACCTCCGCCCTGTTCTGTTCCACTTGCATCTCTTTCTTCATAATAGAAAACATACTTACCTAATTTTGTATCAACAACAACAGGATTTGCTTTGATTAACTCAACAACTTTGCTTTCCAACCCGGGCTCTGTAGGTTCAGGATCCATAAGATTTTCTCCACCTAAATTTATTTCAGGTTGAAAATGAGAATTATCTTTGGAAGGTTTCCATTTATATTCTGTAGGTTTTCCTGTTCTTTCATCAAAGCGAACAGGAACATATGCTTCTTGGGGAATATAATTTTCAAATAAATCAACAATACCTTCTAATGCTTTTTGAGGATTTGTTTCTCTTCTAATGTCTGAAATCTTTCTTGCTGTTGATTCTGGAATTCTTACTTCAACCATAAATACAAGAATAATTTACTTGTTTATAAATGTTTCATTTGTTTACTACTGCAGAATTAATAATAAATTGACTTTAGCCAGTCCGAACTCTCTATAAATGTTTGCATTGTTAAAAATTATTTATATCTGCTAATTATTTTTAACATCCCTCAACAGGAACCGTGATCTTTCCAGACATAAATTTGATATTAGAAAGATTAATATATACAATATTTAAATAAATAATACTAAATAATAAAGAATGTGATGGATTGATGAAGCATTTGTATAATGATGACAGCATAATCCGCTTGCGGATGCTTCTTGAAAGAAAAGAGGATGATAGGTACATAATAGGGAATGAGGACACTGAAATCTATGTCAGCATCTCCCAAACAGCATATGATATTCTAAAGCTTTTCAAGAGAGGGCTCAGGGTAAGAGATATAAAGCACATTGTAAGGGAGAAATACAGCAATGTCAACATAAACGCATTCATAAACAATCTCCTAAGGCATGATTTTGTCAGCAGCATTGGCAGCAGGCAGATGACTGAAAAATTAAAGAGCAAAGTAAAGCCGATGTTCAGCTTCATAAAGCCAAAGCATGTGAAATTCCTCTTTAATCCAGCGGCATATTGCATATATGCTTTCATAATATTCTATGCTCTTGCAATACTTCTGCTGAATCCGCACTATCTGCCGCAGTATTCTGATTATTTCTTCATAAAGAGATTAGCAATTTTGGCGCCTTTGTCATTCATATTCGGATGGCTTCTTGTTTTTCTGCATGAATTCGCCCATTATCTTGCAGCGCGCTCCCTCAACATTACTGCATCATTCGGCATCACTAACAGGCTGTATTTTCTGGTAGCAATTACTGATGTCACAAATGTCTACAAGGTTGAGCGAAAGAAGAGATACAAAGTTTATCTTGCAGGAATCATATCAGATATTCTTGTAGTTGCTGTTTCAATAATCTTCCTTTTCTTCTTTGACCTTGGAATTCTGCACTTTTCCCCAATTCTCTATCTCTTCCTGAAGTTCATAATCCTGCTGGAGTTCCTGGGAATAGCATGGCAGTTCTACTTCTTCCTCAGGACAGACATTTATTATGTCTTTGAGAACATGTTCAGAATAAACAATCTCAGCCAGAAAACTTCGCTGATGCTTAGGAACCTCTTCACAATCTTCTCAAAAAAGCACCATCATTTCAGGATAAGATGCCGCTCAGAAAGAGAGCTAAAGCTTGTGAGGTTCTATTCAGTATTCTATGCCCTCGGAATTATCGCAAGCATGCTTATGCTGCTCTTTTATGAAATGCCAATAGCATTTTTGCTGATAGGCTCTTCCATACAAAAACTGTTCATCGGCGCAATGTTCAGCATCAGGACAATGCTCTATGATGCCTCAATATTCCTCTTCTTCTGGCTGATAAACCAGGCATTGCTGTTGTATGCCTTGATAAGGCATTACAAACTATACTTGAAGCCGATGTTCTACTGGCTCGCAATCTTCCTGCTCCTCATTACCAACTATGTGATGATTTTGCTAATCATCATACTGATATTGATAAACATAAAATCTTCAGCTGTAATCTACGCTATACTGGTGCTGCTTGGAGTCTTGTTCGGCATAACACTCTTATGGTTGGTGGAGAAGCTGAACAGGATTTCAAGAGAAGTGATATTGGAAATATTCACTCCGGTAATTACAATCATAGTGTCGATGGTTATAGTCTCGTTCACCAGATATTTCATAAATGCCGTAAACATAGCAACTCCAATTGCATCAACGCTTCCATTGATAGCACTTGCCTATGCCTGTGGCATAGCAGTTGCATATATGATTATGCTTCCTTCTGAACTGCACAATAAACTGGTAAGGTAAACTGAATCCAAGAATCTTGAATCAAAGAATCGGACTTTAGGAATAACTTTAATTTTGCTAAAACACCTTGAACTAAAAACCTTGATTTTGCACAGAAGATTGTTTTTCAAAGGTTGTAATACGAAATGTTTTATTTAACATAAGAATTTTTATAAATCAAACCAATACAGCTTCATTATATGAAATTGTGCGAATTAGAAGAGATATTGAATGAGTGCTGGGATAAGAGCACAAGCTCTGACCCTGACAAATGGACTCCTGAGAATCCTGCATGGGGGCAGTGCGCAGTTACTTCAGTTATTGTACAGGACTATTTCGGAGGAGAGATTGTGTGGGCAGAGGTGAATATCAAGGATAATCCGAAATACCAAAAACCAATTTCCCACTATTTCAATAATATACAGGAAAGAGAGATTGACCTCACAAGAAAGCAGTTTCCTCCAGAAACCTACATTCCGAAAGGGATTGAAAAGAAAAAGGAATTCCCTACAACAAGGGATTATGTACTCTCATACGAACCCACAATGGAAAGATACCTTTTGCTAAAAGAGCGTGTGGAGAAATTCAGAGAATATGAAAATAATAAAAAGAGCCAGTGTTAGT
>CAYQKJ010000116.1:0-3391 GCA_964418195.1 uncultured Methanosarcinales archaeon
GCCCATAGAGTTATTGTGAGATTATCTTGGTAATTAAAATCAGATGTATTTCCTATTTGTATATAATCATCGCTTCCATCAAACTTGTATGCTCCTCCAACCATTCCACCAGAAGTGTTTAATAATGCTCCGGATTTTGTCCCGTCCTTGCTTCCCCAATAATCATAGGTATCATTATTCAAGCTCCAATAAGAAACTAAACCTTCAGTGATAAGCGATGTCGCATTCAAAGCTCCATCTTTATACCAATTATAAGCAAAAGTGAGATTATATCCTAAAGGCGAGCTTGAAGTTATGCTTGAAATTGCAAGGTTATGATTAGTGTCGTTTGTTACGGGATTTGTTGTCATCAATTCTACAGAAGTAATATTTGGCGCAGCATATAGCAGGAGATTATCCAAAGCAGTTAAATTGTCTATGGCATGTATGCAGCTTACATTCCAATTTTTTAATCCGGAAGTTGAAAAGCTCCTGTTATAATCATAAAGGCTAATTGTAGAGTTCCAAGACATTGTAGCGGTTTCGTCAGTGAAACTAATATTACAAACAGCATCGTCAATTGCTCCAGAAGAATTCGTTAAATTAGCAAAAAACTTTATATCCTCATTGATTTTTTTATCCTGGTTTCCGTAAGGCATTCCTGCATCATTCTCATCCCATATTGTCAGATTAAGAGTGGCAGATGCAGCATATCCTGTAAAGTGAGAAGAGGTAAAGGTTAAAATTCCTCCAGCGCATTGTATATTTGTACAGGAAGGATTTGTGGAAGAGTTACATTGAGTATTAAGCGCTTTTATCTGCGATGCAGAAGAGTAGGTTCCAGAGCCATAGTATAGTTTAGAAGGGCATGATACATTGTTTATTACTATATTTGCAGCCTGATTTGAAAAACTAGAATCTAGATTTCCAGAATTTACGCTTATGAATTTGTCTCCAAAAAGGACATAGCTGTCATAATCCTGGCTGTCTGCATATATTGGGCTGCCCCCAATATCAGAGGTTGGAAAACTAATTTTAGCATATTGATTTGCAAGAATCATACCATCTAGCGATGTCAAATCCTCAAAAGTTGAAAAGTCTGTTGTTCCAAATTCCAATGGGAAATTTGTGTAATTTGGGAAAGTAGGGGTGTAAGAATAGATATCACAATAACCATACTCATCCCCATACCAACCACAACCTTCTGCGGCATTGCAGTCATCCTCTAATAAAGTAGAACAACTCCTGCAATAACTACAAGCAAAGCCACAACAACAAGAAAGATTGCAAGAAGATTTGCCGAGGGTTTTGCATTCGAAGAATTCTTTTTCAGCCAGTTTTGGTACTCTTGTTCTCCGCCAATATAAACTTTTTTAACAGTGTTTCCCTGCCTGTAACTTTCATAATAATATGGCCCATGGAGCTTGCCATTCTTATTAACAAATTTCTTATACACCATCTTTGTGGAACAACCTGAAAAACTGAAGAATTTTGTATTTATAAGGATTTCTAAGGTTGTTCTACACTCGAGTTAAAGGAATTTTACATCAAATTTGCCTTCTTTTGTTTCCTTAGCATTAGTTACTGCTTTCAAGTCAGCCAAAACATCCTTTAATGCATCTTTTTCCTTCTTTTCCAATGTCAAAATTATCTCTGCCTTCATGCTCTTCTTTGCTTCGCTTTTAGCCTGTCTTACCTTGGTTATAGTGCTTATCATGCTATTCCACAGCGCTTCATCCTCTTTCTTTTTTTCAATCTTTAGTTCTTCTGGCCATTTTGAAACATGAATGCTCTTGTCTTTTTCATTTTCTTTGAATAATTCCCGATATAAGTGCTCGGTGACAAAAGGGGTGATTGGCGCCATCATCTTCAGTATCGCAAGCAGAGCATTGTAAAGAGCATAGCTGGCTGAAGCTTTTTCTTCTTCTGTTCCGTTGTAAACCCTGTTCTTCACAATTTCAAGATAATTATCGCAAAAAACTTTCCAGAAAAAGCTGTCTGCTTCTAATTTCGCGCGGGCATAGTCATAATTTTCAAACGATTCTGTTGCATTCTTTATTGCCTTGTTTAACTGAGCAAGGAAAAGCCTGTCTGTCTCAAGCAGTTTAGGCGTTTTTTTCTGATATTTCAGATTCATAAAGACAAACTTTGTTGCATTCGCAATCTTTGTGATGAATTTTGCTCCAGTAACAACATCTTTCTCCTGATAATCAAAATCCTCCCCGAGCTTTGATGAAGCAGCCCAGTATCTTATCGCGTCTGCGCCGTATTTCTCGATTATTTCCTGCGGCCTTATTATATTGCCCTTGCTCTTTGACATTTTTTCTCCATTCCTAGTTACATACCCCGAGATTGTTGTATTCTTCCATGGATTTTTTCCAAAATGAAGCCTTGACTTCACCATTGTGTTGAAAAGCCAGAATGTTATGATATCATGCGCCTGAGGCCTCAAGTCCATCGGGAAAAGTTTTTCTCTTGTCTTTTCATCCATAAGCCAGGTTGATAATTGTGGAGTCATCGAGCTTGTGAACCATGTATTAAGGATATCTTTTTCAGGAATTATTTTCTTGGACTTGCATTTCCCGCATTCTTTTACTGAAGGCTTGTCATCAGTAGGATCCACAGGAAGATTTTTTTCATCAGCCAAAATTACTTCTCCGCAATCTCCGCAATACCAAACAGGAAAAGCCACTCCAAAATGCCGCTGGTTTGAAATAAGCCAGTCCCACTGCAAGCCTTTAACCCAGTTTTCATATCTATACTTCATATAATCAGGATGCCATTTCAATTCTCTTCCCCATTTCAGCATATCCTGCTTCAAGTCAAGATATTTTACAAACCACTGCTTGCTTTTTACAAATTCTATCTCTGTCCCGCATCTCTCGTGCACATTTACAGTATGGGTAATTGGCTTTTGGCTCTTCAGCAATCCAGAATTTTTCAGCTCTTCAATTATCGCTTTTCTTGCTTCTTTTATTTTCATGCCCTTGTATTTTCCTGCAAGCTCTGTCATTTTCCCGTCATTAGTAATAGCCATCTTAATCGGAAGATTATGCGCTTTCTGCCATTCCATATCTGTCTGATCGCCAAAAGTGCAGCACATTACAATCCCTGTTCCCTTCTCCGGATCTGCCCTTTCATCTTCAAGAATAGGAACTTCAAAATCAAACAAAGGGACTTTTGCTTTTTTTCCTTTTAGTTTTTGATACCTTTTATCAGAAGGATGATAGAATACTGCGACGCAAGCCGGCAATAATTCTGGACGCGTTGTCGCAATAACAAGCTCCTTGCCTCTTGTTTTAAAGACAATGTCATTAAACATCGAGCTTAGTTCCTTGTCCTGAACCTCAATCTGCGCAACTCCTGTCTGGCATTCAGGGCACCACATCGCAGGAGCGTCTTTCCTGTAAGC
>CAYQKJ010000117.1:0-618 GCA_964418195.1 uncultured Methanosarcinales archaeon
TGCAAAAATAGCAAAAATAGAATCTGTTGGAATGAACAAAACAGTAGATATTGAAACTAAAAATCATAATTTTATTGCAAATGGCTTAATTGTTCATAATTCTAGCCAAAGATATGAGAGAATTGTCGAAGGCAAAGCCAAGGACTTTTATAGAGAATGCGCAGAAGCGCTGAAAAATCATTTTTTCAGCATGAAAAATCTTAAAGGCATCATAATCGGCGGGCCTATGCCTACTAAAGACGATTTTTTGAAAGAAGGGCTGCTTGTTACAGCTTTAAAAGAAAAGATAATAGGAATGAAAGATATTGGATATGCTGATGAGCATGGCATCGAGCTGCTTGTAGAGGCATCAAGAGATTTATTGGCTGAACAGGAAATAACCCGTGAAAAGAAGCTAATGGAAAAATTCTTTGACATGCTTGGAAAACATAAAGACAAGACAGCTTACGGAGAAAAGCAGGTAAATAAGGCTCTTGAACTTGCAGCAGTAGACACATTGCTGATAAGCAAAAAACTTGATAAAGAAACGCAGAAAAAATATGCAAAGAAAGCAGAGGATATTGGAGCAAAGATAGAATATGTTTCAGTGGATACAGAAGAAGGGCAGCAGTTTTACAA
>CAYQKJ010000117.1:628-3308 GCA_964418195.1 uncultured Methanosarcinales archaeon
GAATTGGAGCAATGCTGAGATTTGTGATGCCTGCTTAAATTACTCTTATCAGCCAGTTAGGGTATTTTCCAGAGTTATTGCAGTGATAGACTTTGTGGGTTATCTGCTGAAAATATCCATGACGAATCATCAGGCTTTCTACCAGAACTTTATTGTTTTTTGAAATTGCAAGCTGGGGAGGCTCAAAATATTTTGGAGTGATGTTAAAGCATTTTTCAAATTCAATCATGCCTCTCTGAACATATTCTTTATCTCTGTCTTCAAGAAACTCCTGATAAGCATGGTAAACTCCGTGCATGCCTAAAGTTTTATTTAAGCTTAAGATATAACTGCACCATTCTTTGTTTTCAGCTATGCTTTGATTGTTAAACAAGGGAATAATGTAAAGTATATCTGAATTTTCCAGTAATTTCTCCTGGCAGGGAATTTCCGGAGAAACATCATCTAATTGCTTTGCTGAAAAAGCCCTTATTAACAATAAAATGAAGGTTATTGAGACAATTCCTAAAACTAAGACTTTAAGCCAGTTTTTCATAGCTAAACATGGAATCACAAGCTTTAAAATATTGCCTCTTTTTAGTCTAATATGGCCCTGACATCAGAAACGCAAAACGAACTGGACAATGCGGATGAAATGAAAAACTTGAAGAAAGTTGAAGCTGCGCTGTTTATTTCTGCAAGATGGTTAAGTGTTATGGAGCTTGTTGAGCTGACTGATATAAATCCTCTTCTTTTAAAGGAACTTCTCGAAAAATTAAGGCAGGAATATGAAAAGAGAGAGACTGCTGTTGAAATCCTCAATAAAGAGGATATCTGGAAAATGGATATAAGGCAGGAATATTTCAACATGATAAATAAAATCGCAACAGGAAGCGCAGAATTCACTAAAGCTGAACAAGAAACTCTGGCTGTAATCGCATACAAACAGCCAGTAAAGCAAAGCGTTATAATAAAAATCCGCGGAAACAAAGCTTACGACCATATTAGACACCTTAGAGATGTAGGTTTGTTAAAAGGGAAAAGAGCAGGGCACACTCTTGAACTTTCACTGACAGAAAGCTTTCACGATTATTTTCATCTGAAAAAGAAAGAAGAAACCGGAAAAAACCAAGAAGAACTTGAAGAAAGAGAGGAAAAGATAGAAGAGCCCGCAGAAAAGGAAGAAGAAGTGAAAATAAAGGAAAACTGAAAATAAAATGGAATGGCTGCCTATTGTGTATTTGTCTTATATGTTTGTATCCATCTACTTCCTAGTATTAACTTTGCTCCTTTACTTCAGAAACAAAAACAAGATGTGGCTTTCTCCTGAATTAACTAAGCCCTATTCAGTTTCTGTTTTAATTCCCGCATATAATGAAGAAGATAGTTTGGCAGAAACCGTAAAATCGATCTACGAAGTTGATTACCCCTATATCAAAGAGGTTATAATAATAAACGACGGAAGCAAAGACAAGACTCTTGAAATAGCAAAACAGCTCAAGCAAAAGTATTCCACTCTTAAAATACTTAACAAACCTAATTCCGGAAAAGCAGACAGCCTGAACAAGGCAATAAATTTCACGACTGGAGAATTGATTGTAGTTATTGATGCCGATAGCTATCCTGATAAGCATAGCTTTAATAGATTGGCAGGCTATTTTGATGATCCTAAAGTTGGTGTCGCGACAGGAGCTTGTATCCCCAAAAACAGGGAAACTTTTTTAGAAAAGATGCAGGTTCTTGAATATAAAGTTATAGCTTTCACAAGAAAACTCCTTCAATTTATCGATTCCATATATGTTGCACCTGGAACTCTTGCAATGTACCGGAAAGAAGCTTTGCTTGATGTTGGAGGTTTTGACAAAAGTAACATTACAGAAGATATTGAGATGACGTGGCATCTTGTTGATAATGGCTGGAAGGTTCGCCAGAGCTTAAATGCTTATGTTGGAACAACCACTCCCAATAAGATAAAACCGTGGTACAAGCAGAGAAGAAGATGGGCTTTAGGAGGATTGCAGTGCATTTCAAAATACAAGTCAAGGCTGTTCAGAAAAAACATGCTTGGGTATTTTATCGTGCCTTTTTTTGCCGTAGGGTTGTTTTTAGGTCTTGTAGGCATACTCATATTTCTCTATCTGGTAATCCGAAGATTCATCTCAAGCTATCTTCTGACAAAATACAGTATCATCACCAGCACCCCGGTTGTCACGATGAATGATTTTTATATAACTCCGAGCGTATTAAATTATTTTGGGGTTATTCTGTTTGCCTTGTTTTTAGCATTTAATCTTTATGTTTTGGCATTAATGAAAGATAATCTCAGAGAAAAGCAAAGTTTTTTTAACCTGCTTTTTTATATGACCATATACCTTTTAGTATATCCACTCGTACTTGTAACTGCGATATGGCATTATTACAGGGGAAAAATGATATGGAGATAACAGCACATAAAAACTATTTTTGGGAAGCATTCATAATCTGCATCTTATTATTTGGGGCAGGAATTTATTTGGGTTATTTAATGGAGTCAAACAGGGTGGAAAAAGTTCTTACAATGTATCAGCAGTCTGAGCTTGATATGCTTGACATTAATATCCAAGACAATATGCTTAATATGCCTGATTTTAGCTGCGATAATTACTTTAATCAGGTTATTGAATTTGCAGACAAAATTTACAATGAAGCGCTGATACTTGAC
>CAYQKJ010000118.1:0-3304 GCA_964418195.1 uncultured Methanosarcinales archaeon
CAATTTGTATTTATTTTCTTATTCCTTTTTATTTTTATTATTTTATATTATTTTTGTTATTTATTCATACGATAAAACAAGCTTCTTTGAAATCATCTGTGATTAAATTGGTAAATGTTAAAATTTCAAATAGTTTTTTTACTATGCTTTTTCATAGTGTTTTTTTAATGCACGCTTCCAAACCAGAATATTTTTAAATTAGCGACGCTTCCATAATTCCTATGGGCTCGTAGTCTAGCGGCTATGACGTTGCCTTCACGAGGCAAAGGTCCCCAGTTCGAATCTGGGCGGGCCCATTTTCTATAATTATCATTATTTATCATCATTTAATATAATTATCATCTGTTATGATTATTCTTTCTGCAATTCCTTTTCTGTAATTCTTTTTTCATTTTTCTTCTTGTTTAATTCTTCTTTTTGTTTAATCTTCTGTTATTCTTTTTTTAGAAAGATTTTTATAATGACCCAAATTCAACTTAGGATATGATTGAGATTTGCGCAATTGGTGGATATAATGAAGTCGGGAAAAACATGACTGCTATCAAGGTAAATAATGAAGTAGTCATCCTTGACATGGGACTCTATCTTGATAAGTACATAAACTACCGCGGCGAAGAGGACATAAGCAAGCTGAGCGCTGCTGAGCTGATGAAAGTAGGTGCAATACCTGACGACACCATAATCAAAGATTGGAAGGATAAGGTAAAGGCGATAATACCAACCCATGCGCATCTGGACCATGTGGGCGCAGTTCCATTTATGGCCAATAAGTATGATGTGCCGATAATAGGCACTCCGTACACTACAGAAGTCATAAAAACAATAATCAAGGAAGAGAAGATAAGCATAAGGAATCCTATAAAGACTCTAAATCCGAATTCCAGGTATGCGCTTTCAAACAATATAGAAGTTGAATTCATTAATGCTACGCATTCAACGCCGCAGACAGTCATGGTGGCATTGCACACAAAGGAAGGAACAATCCTTTATGCAAATGATTACAAGTTTGACTCTTTCCCGGTAATCGGAAAAAAGACAAATGTCAAAAGATTGAGAGAGCTTGGAAAGCAGAATGTAAAGGCATTGATTGTTGACGGCACAAGGGCTAGGAATGAGAGCAAAACCCCTTCAGAAACAGTTGCAAAGGAGCTTTTGAGGGATGTGCTTTTGGGAACTGAAAATCAGGACAACCTGATAATAGCAACTACATTCTCAAGCCACATAGCAAGACTGAAATCAATAATAGAACTTGGAAAAAAACTCGATAGAAAGATAATTTTTCTTGGAAGAACACTTTCAAAATACACCAAAGCAGCAGAAAACATAAAACTGGTGAAATTTTCAAATGATATTGAAATACTGAAGTATGGAAATGAGATAAAGAAGAAGCTCAAAAAGATAGATGCTGCAAAAAGAAACGAATACATTCTAGTGGTGACAGGACACCAGGGCGAGCCAGGCTCTGTGCTCTCAAAGATTTCTACAGGAGCTCTTCCATTAAAGCTACAGCATGAAGACCAGATAATATTCTCATGCAATGTAATACCAACGCCGATGAATATAGCCAATAGGGGGATGTTGGAATACAATTTGAAACAGTATGATGTCAGGATATTCAAGGACATACATGTTTCTGGACACGCTTCAAAAGAGGACCATCGCGACCTGATAAACATTGTGAAGCCGGAGAACATAATACCTGCGCATGGCGACCTGAAAATGACTTCGGCGCTTTCTGAGCTGGCTTCAGAGATGGGATATTCTCTCAGCAAGAGCGTGCATGTCCTCCAGAACGGCCAGAAGCTTTTGCTATGATTGTATTTGCTTTTATTCTCTCTCCAATTCTAAGAAAGATTTTTATATTATAGCATATGAAATATGCTTTATGTATAGTCTTCATGACCTGAAAGACAAGATAAAAAAATATTTCACCTTTAATGCGCAGGAGATAAAGGCTATTGTAATAACAACATTCATAATTGCGTTCATATTCTCATTCAAGGACTGGGGCCCTGGAAAAAACTTTGAACCAACAATGGGCTTGAACAATCTCATCAATGCCTTCATCATAGTGCTGCTTGCGCTTCTAGTGAAGATTTCTGTGCAGAAGATTTACGCATTGCACATCGGCTATAGCATAGAATACAAGATGTGGATTTACGGCATCTTGGCTTCTCTTATTTTGTGTTTTGCATCAAATGGAAGCATCTACTTCCTTGCCGTGGGAGGCTTTATGCTATACATGATGCCCGGGCACAGATTGGGATATTTCAGATATGACATAAACTATTTTTCAATGGGAGTTGTCGCATTGATAGGCCCATTGGCAAATATACTGCTAGCACTCTTCTTCAAGATATTCTCATTCCTCCCAAGCCCGTTAATACAGAAGGCAATGCTCTTCAATGCGCTGATAGCAATCTTCTCAATGCTTCCAATACCCCCTCTTGACGGAAGCAAGCTATTATATGCCTCACGCCCGTTCTATGTGTTTGCATTAGCAGGCATTGTGGCAACTGGAATCCTGATACTTACAATGAAGAGCATTCCAATGATAATACTTCTGGCATTGGTGTTTGCTGTGCTCGCATTTTCAGTATATTTCTTTAATTACGAATTGAAGTAGAAATAAATAAAAAATAATGCAAAGAAAATAATCTAAAACATTAAAAAAAGGTTAGGAAAAAGCACTAACTTTAAGCCACTAAATTTAAAAACTAATGAATTAAACTATCAATGAGACATAAATTATTAATGCAGCATGAAAAATAAAAATATTAATTCATAACCCTGAACTGCTTCCTGACTTTAAATTAAAAATGGCTTCAAAACATAATCTCACAAATAATAAAAAAGCGCGGTTTGACGTAACAGAGTTCTGGCCAGAATACCTGATGATTTTCTTCTTAATAATTGGGCTAATACTTTCGATAACAATCAAAAGCAGGATGGTGAATTATTTTGTGATAGTCCTTGCAGGTTTTATAACAGGAAGGCTTTTTTATGAGATTAGAAAGCGCACAGCAATTCCATACTATCTGATTGTGGCAGGATTTTTAATCGGTTATTTGCTTGGAAGCTATTTCTACAGCAGCATAAAATTAATAGTTCTGCTTTTTGTGCTTGCGAATGTTTCTGCATATTACGCCTATAGCAAAGGAATAATTTAATTGGTGATATCAAATTTATGCAGTTCTCCACTGGACATTGAGACACTTCTGCAAAACGTTTTTAAACAGATAGGCAATATCTAAAAGCAGGTTTGGGAATAAAAAATTTGAATAAATAATTGATAATGAATATA
>CAYQKJ010000119.1:0-3285 GCA_964418195.1 uncultured Methanosarcinales archaeon
AAACCGAATTTCTTTCATGAAAATAATAAGGAATCCTGATTTTATGTAAGGGATGCGAATTTCTCCTATAAAAACTTATAAAAAATAATTCGCTAATAATGCTCATGAAAGAATTTTTGAGATTAGAAAGGGAAAAAACAGAGATTCATGCTCAGAGAATATTTTTGGTGACGCCTGAAGAATGGGCTTGTCTGAAGGAGAATATTTACATAATAGAAAGACTGAAGTAGGGATAAGTGAAGAATGTTTTCTTATTGTAAGCCGTAATGAATTTGCAACATCAAGAATGTAATACCAAAACAATCTGAATTCCTTGATGCAAAAATCTTAAATTCTTCTATGTAAATATGTTTCATAAAGTAATTAGGGCAGGAAGAGGTTAGTCAGATTAATAAGATTAAGTGAATTAATAAGAGTGAAATAATAAAAATGGACTAATAATATTCATAATCTGATGATATCCTTTCTTCCTCGCCGCAGTATTCTAAAACCACGTTAACAAATGCTTCTGCCCTGTCATAGTACTCCTTAATCCTGTCAATGTCTACGCTTATCATTGTGTGGGAATCTATCTGGACAAGCATTGCAACATGCCTTCTGTATTCCTCAATCTTTTTATATTCAAGGCGTATCATCTTCCTGAGCAGAAGGTAAAAATCCATGTACTGCTCCATTTCCTTGTTATTAGGAAATAGCTGCTTAATGAGACTGCATTTTATTCCTGCACTTTTTGAATAGGAATCTATCTTTTTCTCCTCCTTTGCCTTTTCAAGAAGAGCCTTTATGGCTGAATCAAAAGCATTTATCAGCCTTTCAATGACAGACCTTATCACGTCAACAGTTCGGGTGTATTTCAGGCTAACATAGATTAAATGGTCAGCTCTTTTCAGTTCTTCCTTTGCCTCAAACAAATATTCCTTCATTTTCACTCAATATAGCACATACATCTTGTATAAAAATTTTTGTTTTTGAGATATATTCTTTTAGTCTTTGAATATTTATAGTTTCTGTATGATACTTGTCATCGCATATTACAAACTTATCCCCTCTTGAAAACTCAACAGGGCTCGTCTTGTGCTTGATTATTATTTCTTTAACCTCTTGAATAAGAGCAGCATATGCTGGATTCAGCTTGTATCTGTGCATGCTCTGCTCCTTGAAAATCTGCATCTTTGAATCAAAGTCCTCTTTAAATGGCGGCACTCTTTTGAATAACCGGTCATAATAAAGCACTGCATTCATGCCGTTGGATAGAGCCAGAAAAAGGTTGTCGAGGATTGATGGAATCAATCTGTTATCTTTCAGAAGCGGAAATGTCACAAAGGCAAGATGGTCTGCTGTTTTGATATAACTTTTTGCCTTTTCCTTGAATTCCTGGAACTGTTCCATTTAATATTAATAAGTCGTCCAAGTTTTTAAAATTTTGTCAAAAAACAGCATTTAATATTTTAATGAGAGAAATGTGAAATGAGGGGGCGAGGATTCGAACCCCGGTAGGCACTAAGCCAGTAGATGGCTCATTTGAGCATATCATTGATCTCTTATAGAGACCTCATCACTCAATAACTTGAGTTTGGATATTTGGCGCCTTTAGCTGCCAAATACTACCCCGTCAAGCCTTAGCTTTCGGGCTAATTTGGCCACTCCGGCACCCCCTCGTACAAGGGATAACACGTTGGATTATTTAAAAAGTTTTCTGAAAAAACAGAAAAAGCATTTGTCCTGCTGTTATGCATTTATTATGTGGCATTTCCATTTACTATTTTTTTAGCAAATTCCTTGAAGGCAGTTGCTGACGCTGATTCTGGATGGGAAAAAACTATTGGGTAGTTTATTTCAATGGATTCTTTCACAAGCGGATCATCAGGAACTTCCAATACAACAGGCTTTCCAAGCAGTGATTCTATGTTTTTGGTATCGAGCCCGAGATTTGATTTGCTTTTTAGATTTACTGCAATCCAGATGTTATTATTGACTTTTTGAATCCAGTTGGCAAGCTTGATTGAGTCAAAAACAGATATCTTTTCAGGCGTTGTTACCAAGAGTGTGAGGTCTGAGATGTTGGCAAGAGCTATGCTCTTTGCTGAAAAGCCTGAAATTCCTTCAATGATGATTATTTCTGTCTTTCCGCTTAATTTATTGAGTGCAGAAGAAAGTCTGCTATCAAAATCCTTTTCTGATATTGAAAGTTCTTCTGAAACAGAGGCTGGCACTATCTTCAAGCCAGAGGAATGCAGATAGACAGAATCTAGAATATCGCACTCTGATTTCAGGATTTTTTGGATGTTGTTTTCTGACATTGCAAGATTCAATTTTAATGAAAGATGTGCAGATTCAACATCTGCGTCAATAAGAATAACATCCCTGCCCAGCAAATGCAATGCGCTAGCAATATTTTCTGCTATCACTGTTTTTCCAACTCCGCCCTTTCCTGAAAGCACGCATATTGTTTTTGTCATTCCAGATTTCACTTTTTTAGATGTTTTTAACCTTTTCGTTGCTTGAAAGAATATGTTTGAAAAGATTTTTCCACAGTAAACTTTATAAATGCGTCTGGAATTCCTGCTCTTATGAAGGCCATCATTAAGATTGACGGGTTTGAGAGCGCCTTTAGCAGTGTTTTTAGCGTAATAGCCGGCTTCTGCAGGAAAATTCAGTAAATCAGATTGAATGTAATTCCTGATTTGCTGATGGATGACTTCAATTCTCAGTGGAACTTAGACAAATATTTAAATGCGACGAGTATTGATTAATTGACGAATGGAAAAAATTATTAAAGGAACAACTTAAGGAAAAGATGAAACTCAAACTCAAATTCAAGCAAACTGAAATAGGAATTATTCCTGAGGAATGGGAAGAAACAATATTTAGTGAAGCCGTAAAAGTAAATCCAAAAAGAGAGTTGAAAAAAGGACAAATTGCAAAAAGCGAAGTTGGTTTTGGTTCCTGTTGAGGCCGTAATTAATCGATAACTTTAAATATCAATTGATACTTTATATTATCAAATGATAAGGAAAAATATCAATTATGAATCTAAGAGAATACTCAATCATAAAGAAAGGATTAAAGAATTCTTTTTTATTAATCCTAATGCCAAGTTGCGAGTGAGGGAGATTGAGAGAACTCTGGGAATTCCTTTGCCTTCTGTCATAAGGTATTGCAAAGAATTAGTTAAGGAAGAAATCCTGAAAATTGTTGAGACAGGTAATGTTATTTTTTATACTGCTAGTAAAAGTGAAAAATATGTTCTTGAAAAAAAGCTTTATAATATAAAGAGATTATATG
>CAYQKJ010000120.1:0-3285 GCA_964418195.1 uncultured Methanosarcinales archaeon
CTACACTACGGGGCTATAAGTGTATAGTTAATAGAGGGGTTGCCCCCAAGAATTTAAAAATTTATCTGAAATTTGCTCTATGCTACTATCCTTTATGTTCTATCATTATTCTATAGTGTTTCTATTCTGCGGTTTTTCTTGAGATTTACTTTCCGGCATACATCCCTTTTATTATGTCGCTCTTTGTTATAACGCCTTTGAATTCCCCTTCATCAGCCACTAGCACAAGGTTTGAATATTTCAGAAGTTCAGATATGAGCCCTATTGACGTGTTTATTGAAATAATCGGAGGGCATTCCTGCATCGCTTCTTTTACATGCTCCACATTCTTTTTTCCCCCCTCACCCCCCAGCGCATTGAGTATGCTTGACTCGGTTATCAAGCCTATGCATTTTTTTCCCTGAAGCACCGGAAGCTGGGATATGTCGTAATGCCTCATCTTTCTTATTCCCTCTTTTATGTCAGCATTACTGCTTATTGAGATTATTCTTGTGCTCATTATGTCTTTCGCCTTCAGGGCTTTTTCTGTCGTTAAAGAATCTAATGCGTCAAATATCCTCTTCGCTTTTGTGAAAGTGGGGTCTATCTTTCCAGATTCTATTTTTGCTATCAGTGACTGAGAAACTTCAGCTGCCTTTGCCAGCTGTGTCTGGGTCAGACCAAGCTGTCTCCTGAGAATTTTTATCTTTGAAAGTTCCGGTTCCATGCTTCCACCCAAAAAGTAGGAATATTTTTACAGGTTTAAATTCTTTTCGGAATATTTTTTTGAGAATCAGCCATTTATATAACATCTATGATTGTCCTTGAGATTATACCTATGAAACTCTCAACTGCTTGAATTCTCTCAATGATTCTTACTGTGCTCGCATCCCTTTTCTTATTCAGAAACTGCTCATTGCTTTCTCTTATAATGTGTTTGAAATCAGATACTTCATGGGACAATTTCTTGTCAAGAGTGAAATATGCCTTCATCACCTGCTCATAATTCTGCATCATTGCATTATAAGTTTTTATCACATATTTCAGTTCAGCTTTTGGAATGTCTTTATCAATTTCCTTCGCGAGATTCTTTAAATTGTCTGCAAGGTTTTCAAGAGTTGTTGTAATAATGTGCAACACTAGCAGCTCTATGGGCTTTAGGTGCAGCTTTTGCGCTACTTGTGTGTTATCAAAAGCCACTCTGATTATTTTCGCGGCAAGCAAATTTAGCCTGTTTATATTCCTGTCCATCTGATAGGCGTTAGTAATCAGATTTTTCAAGGAGTCCTCGCTATTCTTGTGTGAATTCAGAACGATTATTGCAGAATCGATTTCTTTCATAATCGCCCTTATCATGAAATCCATTCGCCTGACCACTGATTCAAAAGATATATCTTCAATTTTGAGATAGTCCTTGATGAGTATCTTTGTGGGTGTGTACTCCATTATCTCAAAGGCAATAAGCTGCTCCACTTTTTCCTTTATCCTGTCTGTCTGGTCTTTCACTGTTTTTCCCACAAATTCAACTGTAGAATAGCCGTTTACATAGTATGAAACTATCGACCTAATCAGGGTTTCAGAGCTCATATTATCTATGTTGATGCTGACTTCCTTCGGCTCCTGCAGGCTCTTGATCTCTTTTGGTGAGATTATCAGGTTCTTGTCTCCGTCTTCTTGTATGAATACCAGGTCGCCCTTTTTAATTCCACGCTCCTTTACCCATTCCCTTGGGATTGAAACAACATAGCTTGTATTTCCTGACTTTACAATCTTTCTAAACTCCATGACGAAGCACCTTTACTTGTTAAATACATATTGTATATACTTTAATAGGAATAAGTCAGTAAGGTATATATATTTTTCTATCCTAATAAGAATTATTCAAGTTGGGGTGTTTTTGATGCGTGAAAATAAAATGTGCATTTCTAAAATAACAAGCAAGCCTAAGGGTTTTTTGATAAATAAGTATGTCAGCTATAATAAGGAAAATCCTTCTCTTCTCGAAGACATACTTCTTATATCAATAGCATATGATTTCTCTGAAAAGGCGCACGAGGGCCAGAAAAGGCTTTCTGGACAGAAATATTTTGTGCATCCGCTGGCAGTCGCCAATATTCTTGTTGCCCTTAAAAAGGATGCAAAAACAATCGCCGCAGGTTTGCTGCACGACGTTGTTGAAGACACTAATTGTAGCATTTTGGAGCTAGAAAAATATTTTGGGCGTGATGTCAGCGTGATGGTGAAGGCATTGACATGCTCCAAGAAAAAGAGCAGCATCATAAAAATGAACGGGCTTGAACTAAAGACAGACGCGCTGCTGCAGATTGATGAATGCCCTCTTTACAAAAACGATGTAGTTGCAATAAAACTTGCAGACAGGCTGAATAATATGAGAGACATATCATACCTGCCTGCAGAGAGGCAGAAGCGTTATGCTGTTGACAGCCTGGTTTTTCTGAAATATTTTGGCTCCTCTTTAAACAGGGAAGAATATATCCCGCTTTGCAATGAGATAAGGCAGATAGCATTTGATAAAATCCCTGCTGACCTGGTTTCTCGCTTGAATTATGACATAAAAAACAATGTGCTTGATGCTGTTGAAAATTATGATTCCTATATTAAAAAACAGGAAGGAGGTAGTTTGTATGAAGAATAATGAAGCCCTTATAATATGCCAACTGAGGCAGAACGCAAGGATGTCATTAACCAAGATGAGCAGAAAAACCAGCATCCCTGTTTCAACGATATATGAAAAGCTCAAGTCCTACAGGGGAAATCTTGTGAAGAAATACACTGCTTTGATAGATTTTAATGCCTTTGGCTACAGCACAAAAGCCAATCTTTTCTTGAAGTTTGAGAAGGATGACAAGAACACAGTCAGGGACTATCTCATGAAAAACTCGAGAGTTAATTCCCTCTACAGGATAAACAACGGCTATGACTTTTTGGTTGAAGGAGTTTTCAGAAACATAAAGGAAGTTGAGGATTTTCTTGACAACCTGGAAACCAAGTTTAATTTAAAGGAGAAGCAGGTCTATTACGTGGTCGATGAACTCAAGAGAGAGGACTTTCTATCTGACTCTGAGACATTAAAGTTAATGAATCTGCAGCTGTAATTTGCAAAAATATCAAACTGAGATTATAAAATTCCTATTTCTATAATGTTTACTGGTTCAGCTTTCTGTCGTGTCCAGATTTGCCTCATATAATATGTAAATTTTTTAAAAGAAAAATTATTCCTTTTGGAATATTTTTTTCACAAATCTTTTTATAGCATGTTTTGGACAATATTATATATGAAAATTA
>CAYQKJ010000121.1:0-3266 GCA_964418195.1 uncultured Methanosarcinales archaeon
AATTTGTCAAAAAAAAGCTTGTTTTTATGCTCTTTTTTGCATTCTTTTAAATTTGCTTTTTTTATTATCTCCTTAAGTTCATTATAAGTTATGACTTCATCAACAAGGCCTTTTCCAAGCTTTTCAGCTTCTTTTTTCTTGGCGTAGCACGGAGAAATAAACACTATCTTATGTTTTGGGTACTCTTTCCTGCATATTTTTGCAGTAGCTATCATAGGTGAGTCAACTTTCATAATGTTTTTTTTATACTGCGGCATTTGTGTCCCTATAAACTCAACTATGCCCGGACAAACGCTTGAAATTCTTAGCTTAGTTTTGTTTTCCGGCTTTTCAAGAATGCGATGGTATTCTTTATTGACAAGCTTTGCTCCAAAAGTCAGCTCAGCAACTTTGTCATAGCCTAAACAGTGCAGTTGATGTATTATCTCGGGATATGGAAAATCTGCTACAAAGCTTGGGGCGAGCATTGCTAATTTTTTCTGCTTTTTTGATGCCATTTTTATTTTCTTATTTCTTCTTCAAAAACTTCTCTTTCTTTCTGGTAGAAAATTCCAAGAGGTATTTTTGTATTGGCTTTTATGCCGTCATAATTCCACTCTTCTGCTTTTTCCATTGCTGCCTTTAAGTCAGTTTTATCGTGATTTTTTTCATTTAGCATGTATGTTTTTTCCTTGTACCCTCTGTCTGGATGAAAAATAATGCAGGGTTGTATTACCTCAATAAAAGCAAATCCTTTATGCTTATGCGCTTCTTCAAGAACGTTTTTAATCTGTTCAGAATCTGCGAATATTCTTGCAACAAAGCTTGCTCCAGAAGCAAGCATTAGCTTTATTGGATTTAATGGAGGGAGTATAACTCCTTTTGGAGTTGTCTTATCTTTAAAACCTCGTTCAGTAACAGGAGTAGGCTCTCCAACTGTCAATGCAAAAATCTGGTTGTTATGCACAATATATTTGAAATTGCTATTGTAGCGGGCAGCATGAATCAAATGTTCAATGCCTTCAGAATAAGCATCTCCATCTCCGCCAAATCCAATAACATTCAAATCAGGTTTGGCTATTTTCATTCCAAGACAAATAGGAATGCCTCTTCCATGCAGGGCATTTAATCCGCCTAAACTTAAATAATCAAAAATCTTGCCATGGCACCCTATTCCTGTTACCATTGCAAATTTTTCTGCATCCTTGTCTGCAAGAAATTTTTCAACTCCTGCCAATATTGCAAAATTAAAGCACCCCGGACACCAAGTAATTGGAGCGTCAGTCCTGTAGCTTTTTGCTTTTATCACTGCTTTTTTCATCTTTCCTGCTTTAACTTTCTTAATTTTTGCCTGTTTTTTTCTTTTTGCCATTTTAAATTAAAACTCTATCCTGCCTTTAAATTCCCTCCATCTTGGAACTATTATTGCTATTGCTGAAATAATCAATCCAAGAAGCAATCCAATATCATTATGCGCATCCGCAATTATTCTCTGTATGCCTATGACAACAAGCACGCCTATGGAGAATATAAGATAAGGAAGCCTCCAGTTTTTATTTTGATCAATAAAAAAATAAATGAAATAAAGTATAAATGAAGCAACAACAATGTGCATGGAAGCATCAAATAAAATATCTCTTCCAAATATGTACATTGGCAGATATTTTAATAGTGCTAATCCGGCAATCATTATTATTGCAGTCATTAAAAGTTCTATAACTTGCGTTTTAGCGTGGTTTTTCATCCTACTTTATCCTCCTCTTTATCTCCTCAGCAAGCTCATCACTGAAAAAAGGCCTGCCATCATACCTCAGTATTTTATTTTTATCCTCAATAAAAATTCCTGTTTTTCTAGCTACGAGATCTCCTAATTGGCCGGTCACATTGTTCTCGACAAGAATAATTTTTTTCGCTTTTTTCAGCTCTTCAAGAACTTTTTTTGAAGGGAAAGGCTTCATGTACAGTATCTGAAGAAATTTGGCGTTTATTTTTCCTTCATTAATGGCATCTATTATCGCGCCTTTTGTGCTGCCGAAGCCCAGAATAATATTTTTTGCATTTTTGTCTCCGTAAATCTTATACTGAACAAATTTTCCTGCTTCTTTTGATAATTCGAGGTATTTTTTGCCTCTCCTTTCAAAATTCTTTTTTGTTATTTCTGCGCTTTCTGTAGCTATGCCCTTTTCATCATGCTCATAGCTGTTTAATTTTGCCAATTCATTTCCTGAATGTTTTATCTCCAGGATTTTCTCCTTTTCTTCAAGAACACATTTGCTCTCTGCAAGATGTTTATCGCCTAGAACAAAAGCAGGAATTTTGTATTTCTGCGAAAAGTAAAAAGCCTGGTTTGTTGCCTCAACACTTTCAACTGCATCTCCCGGAGCTATAACAACTCTTGAAAATTCTCCATGTCCGCTGTACAACGCTAGATTTAAATCCCCCTGGCTTGTATGTGTCGCTAATCCTGTGCTTGGCCCGGGCCTGGAAGAAAGATAGATTACTATTGGAATTTCCGCCATTCCTGCTAAACTTAATGCCTCTGTCATCAAATCAAATCCTCCTCCTGATGTTCCCACCATCGCTCTAGCTCCAACCATAGAAGACCCAAGCGCAGCATTCATCACAGCAATCTCATTTTCTAATTCGAGAACTTTATGCTTAGTCTCTTTTTGCATTTGCATCATTCCAAGCTCCATCATTACAGGAGTAGCCGGAGTCATTGGATATGAATAATAATACTCTAAACCCGATTTAACTGCTCCTTGAGAAATTCCCTGATTTCCATTCATAAACTTAGCATTTATAGGGTTATTAGAGCTTCTTTCAATTTTGACGCTTCTTTTCTCAGAATAATATCCTTGCTTCGCATCTTTTACATTTTCCTCAAATTTTCTCAGCTTTTTTAGGGGCTCTTCAATCAATCTTAAATCCAATCCAAGAATCTTGAATATTGCTCCAGCAAAAAACATATTGCCCTTTCCTTCCTCTTTTATTACTACTGCATTTTTAGCAAGATTTTTTCCGTGTATTTCCTCAGTTTCATTGTCAAGGCAGACAAGAATGTCTATTTTTTTCTGGTTGCTTCTAACAGGAGAGTTGCTGAAAGTGACATGATTGAAATTGTGCCCTCCGCGTATAAGTGATTGATAATCTCTTGAATTAAAGGAGCAATAGCCAGCTTTCATTAATGCCTCGCAAATGACATCCGCAAGCACATTAGGGCCTTGTCCTGCTCTTCCGCCTATTACAATGTTAATCTTCATCTTCATTCTCCCCATCATTAGAAG
>CAYQKJ010000122.1:0-3254 GCA_964418195.1 uncultured Methanosarcinales archaeon
GATTAAAAATTGTCGGACTAAAGTCCAAGGTATTAAACCGACAATTTTTAATAATATTATTGAAAACATCTAAGGCGTTGCTTGAGAAAAAAGAGGGATTGATAGATGGCTAGACAACAGGGCTTCGTTCCTGAAGACCCGACTCTGGAGCAGAAAGAACAACTGCATAGGGAGATGGAAAGAGATTTAAGAGTAAGAGGAATAAAAAATGCCTTCAATAGAGGAAGGGAAAACCTCGGCAACTGGTTTAATTCTGTGAGAGAAAAATTCAGGCGAAGTAGCGAAGGAAGAAAGGCATTGAGAGATATAAGAGCGCCGCTAATTATGGGAGAAGATCTTCCATTCATCAAAAAACTATTCTTTGTAATCCTTGGGGGGCTGGGTTCATACATTCTTTACTATTTTACTGGCTTAAGTGTTATGTGGTGCATAGTAATTTTCATGGCTTTTACCATACTCATCCTTTCTAGAAGAACTACTTCAAGAAATATACTGAATATCATAGTGATACTTATTGTGCTGGTTGGACTTATTTATCTGCTGATAATGTTTTTTCCGCTGCTTCAAGTATATCGTCAGCAAAGTTCACAAAGTGGATTCTGGCAGAAAACCGGCACCAAAGTGTCTGATTTCTTTACAAATACCAATGCGGCAATCTCAAATTATGTTGAAACGCAGGTTGAGTGCGCCTCAGGAAACTGTCCAAGAGGAGAAGCAGAAGGGGAGAATGTTGGAATGACTATTTCTCAGCCGCAATTGCTCATTCCTGATAAGGAATACAAAGAAAATGAGGATGTCACTGTGTTCTCTGATGTCGAAGGAATGAACCTGAGAGTATATGATGAAATAACTGCAACTCCTGACTGCACAATAGAGGCTAAGAAGGGTAGGACAGTGGAAGTTAACAAGTCTATAGCAGTCCAGCCTTCAGAAATTCCTTTCATAGATATAAGCAACAAGAAAAGAACAATACGATGTGTGCTGAAAACAATTCAGACAAACACTTATCTCAACAAAATAAACATAACCTTAACATTTCCATTCTCAACAACCTCAGACCTAAAAATGTATGTTATGGATGAAAGCAGGAGAAATCTGATGATGAAGATGTGGAGCGATGATTTTCTCTATACACATTATCACCAGGAACTTGACCCCATTGCAAAATTCAACGATGGGCCTGTGAATTTAGGCATAAGCGTGAATCAAATTCCAATAGCTGTTGGAAAATCAGAAACCCCTGCAGAAGTTTCATTTGCAATGTTCAACCAGTGGGGCTATTATGGAGGGGAAATTTCAAAAATAAATGACATAAAAATAGAAGTTCCAAATGGTGTGGAAATTTTCACAACAACGGAAACAAAGGACTTCTGCCCTTTTGAAAAATCAGGAGAGAACACTTATGTCTTGAAAAAGGATTATGAATTCCATTATCCCATAAAAATAGTCAGGTCTTTCATCTGCGGGCTTAAAGTAAAAAATATACCTGACCAGAGCTTTGATTTGTGGATGCCCCACATAAGGATAACTGCAGACTATGATTACATAATGAGAGGACAGCTTGAACTTTTCCTGAAGCAGCCTGAAACAGCAGTAGCAAGCGGAGCAGAAATTGACAGTGGAGGAGAGCAATTGCAGGCGTTGGCAGCGGACTGTAGCAATGCAGACACCTCAACACTGCCCGATGAAACTTTTGTAAATGCCTATGAAAGCGGGGACTTAAAAGATAGAATACAAACTGGATTAAATAATGCAATAACCTCAGAATACAAGCCAGATTGGCTTACTGAAGCCCAGATGAGAGACATGCTTCTTGGGATAATGATAGAAGAATCGGGTGTAGGGACTAATATGGCAAAAAATGCAGAGGGCATACCTTGGCATATAGCAGGATGCACTTCGGAGGATAAAGCAGGCATCCCTCTTTATGTAGAATATTCAGTTGAGGGCGATATACTCTGCGCAGCAGAAAGGATTAAGTCATATGTAAGGGAAAGTTCATACTGTAAAGATTATGTGAATGCTGAACCTGAGGAGAAGCTGAACTGTGCACTGAAAACATATAACGGCCACGAGTCATATGCAGTTAGCGTAGAATCAGATATGATACAGTGGCATAATTATTTCTGCAGCAAGCAGACAGGGACAGTGGTGCAATGAAAATGAGATTGAATTTCAGAAAAGGAAACTTCAGAGAGAAAATGAAAAAACCTATGAGTAAAACTAATTTAGTTAGCAAAACTAATTTAGTTATAATTGCTCTGATTGCAATTTGCTTAATATTTCTCACTTCAGGCTGTCAGATTTCTGGAATAAACTTCTTCAATCCTTACACTGGCAGTGAAGGGCTTGATATTAAATTTGTCCAGAATTCCCCTCCGGAAAATGTTTACAGCCAGAGCACTTTTGGGGTAGGAGTGATTTTGGAAAACAGGGGCGCACTTGACATAAAGAAAGGGATTCTTGTGATTGGAGTTGAGGACTTTGGGGAGAAAACTATTGCTGGAAATGATAAAATCACCTTTGACCTCTATGGAAAGAAGAAGAGCAGGACTTACAGAGGGGAAAGAAGTGTTGAATTCTTTGAACTAAAGGCCCTAAAACTTGAAAGCAAGAATGAGCAGGAAACAACAGTAAATGTAAAAACCTGCTATGATTATGAAACAGTTGCCCAAGTGCCTGTATGCCTAGACAGCACCATAAATCCTGTTGAGAGCGAGAGAAAAGCATGCACAATGAGAGAAAGCATCGGGCTTTCATACCAGGGCGCACCGGTTGCTGTAAGCTTGATTGAGATAAATAGGATTTTCAAGAGCAAGGAGAAGATGCAGTTTGCATTCACACTCCATGTCAGGAATGTTGGAGACGGCTATGTAGTTAATCCAGACAGCACAGAGAAATTCTGCTCCAGTGATGCAAAGCTGAATGAATCAGATTTTGGAAGAGTGAGAGTGAGCGCAACCCTTGCCTTTAAGGAATTAGACTGCACACCCAGAAAGAGCGTTGACATTTCACAGGGCGATGATTTCCTTACGTGCTACACAGAGGAAATGCCTGTTTCTAATAATGCTTATAACACTGTTTTAAATGTGAAGCTGGATTATGGTTATGTAAATCTGCAATCAAAAACATTAAAGATTTTAAAATTAAGTTGAATGCAAACAAGTTAATATAATCTAAATTGAATGAAGTATGAGAGATTAAAAAAGCGAAAAGAAGCGATAAAAACAGCATTAAAAAAAATATTTACAAAA
>CAYQKJ010000123.1:0-3225 GCA_964418195.1 uncultured Methanosarcinales archaeon
TTGGGCTAAAGCCCAAAGTACAATAAAATGCAAAGCATTTTATGTACAAAAAATCAAAGATTTTTTTGTATTCTGGCAATTTTTGATAAACATTAACCCAACGATTAACTCAGCACCACTTTCTTTTTATCTGCCTTGTATTCGATCATCACGTTTGTTACAATATCTATGGCTTTTGTAAATTCTATATTATCCTCTTCTCCGCAGTCATAATCAGAGCTTCCAATGATGTGGCACCACTGCCTCTTTATTATCAGTTTTGCCATGTCTTCCTCGGTTATTGGTTTGAAAAACTCGTAATCATAAGGAATTGTAAATTCCTGGCATAAGATATCTGTTTCTGACCTTCCAAAATCAGCTTTCTTCCAGCACTCTACTATCGCATCAAGAAGGGCTTCTCTGATGTAATATTTCCTGTAAATTATGCTCAGATTGTCAAACAAAATCTCAGCTGGCTTTGTTACTGAGACTGTGAAGTTGAAATCACACATGTCTGTATCACAATTTCTCTTTAATTTGTTAAGGACGTCTGTGAAGTCGAAAACTTTTGCTTCATCATACAGCCTTGGCACTTTTAAGATATTCTGGTTTGAAAGTTCGACTGAAAGATTATAAGCAATGCCTTTATAAACTATTTCCAAATTGTTCAAAATAATTGTTCCGTCTGTTGCAGAAAAAACATTTATCGGAATTAGGCAGTAGCCGGAATCATCTGGCTCGCAATTTTCAAGCTCACTCTCAAGTGCCTCTTTAAATTCAGTTCCGTTGATTGTCCAAGGAGAATTCTTCTTGTTCAATTCAGAAGCGTGTGTTCCTATCACGTTTCCATTTATTTCAACTTTTATGCCTAAAGGATAACTTGACATCACAGCATCTATGACTGATTTTTGCAGCGCTTCAGTGTCTCTATAAGCAATTAGGTTTCCTTTTGTTGAGGAAGAGAGCTGCTCCATCCATTTCATTATCTGGTTGCAGTTGCCGCTGCAGCAGCTGTCCCAAGGGTCTATTGAGCAGCCGACATTGAATCCTTCAATAGGAGAACTTTCATCGCCAAATACAAGAGTTACATAAGTGCCATTCTCAAGGGCGTCTGCCACAGCAGTATTTATTGCCTCCTGCTCATTTCCTGTGAATTGGGTATTGCTCCACTTTCTGGCGGGATCTGTCTTTGAGGTTCCTCTGTAAAACTCAGTTTCCAAAGCGCCTGTTGGATCAGAATCGCTTATGAGAATTATCATTTTCTTGGAATTATCAATCCAGTTAAAATTGCTGGAAATGAAACTTGAGGTGAGAGCCCATGCCTCTTCATACTGGTCGCCCGGATAATAATACCCTGTGGTCCTCGGCTCTGGCTGGCAGTTTTTATAGCAGGGCGCGTCCTTTTCTTCTGTGAAGTTGCTTATTGGAATCGTTTTTAAATTGCTGACTGTTATCGCGCCGTTTTTGCAAGAAGAATATGCACTTTGGCAAAGCTTCCCCTCTCCTATGCAATAAACTCTTATGCTCAGCTTCTTCACTCCAAAATCGCTCAGGTTCTTTCCAATAGTTTTCACCATTTGACATACAGAATGCCATTCTTCAGTCATACTGCCGGAAGTGTCTATTGCAAAAACAATATCAAGTATACCGGGATAGTTATTGCCAACAACATCAACGCTTGCATTCAATATTTTAACGAACTTTGAAATGTTTATTAATGCAGTGTAATTTCCGCCGTCTCTTCCGAAAGGAGGCAGAGTCTCATTATAATTGTTGGAAGCGAATTTTTTCAGCTTCTGCTCCCGCGGGGCATTGGAAACAGAAAGCTCTGCGCTCACCAGAGTGGTTTCCCTTTCCATACTGATTGAAAAGTTTTCTTTGAGTTTTGAAAAAAGGAAAGTGAATGCCTGCTCGCTGTGTTCGTCAGAAAAAGTGTCTAGAACAAGGGTTTGCGATTTAAGCCCTGATATTTCGTGCTCTGTCGTTCCTGTGCAAAAAGAGTCCAATCTGGTTTCATAGAATTTCGGGGTGTATTTGTTTGACAAATCGCAATACATCTTCTTTCCGCTGGGAGTTTGGGTCACGAAGAGCATCAGAAGCGTTATTCCGATGACAGTGATGAGCACTGAAACTATTGCGCCTATTGCCAAATCCCCCTTTTGGTTTGCTCTGGCTGGATTCACTTTGGCTGGATTCATTTTTATTTTTTATTTGTTTCTTACGAACATCAAATCTCTATCAGCATTGAAAAATGCATCATTGAAAAAATCAGATGCATATGCTCTTGATGCATAATCGACTCTTAATGTATAATCAATGGATAATTAAAATCAGCTGATAATTATTTTGCCTTCTGCTGATGAATATCTTATGAAGATGTTCCTACCTGAAGCAACATGCATTATCTTCCACTCGATTTTGTCTGCATTTCCACATTCGCTATTCACATCATTATTAGGCAGAACCTCACACAAGTTATTTTTAATCAATAAATCTGTAATGTCTTCTTCTGTTACATCTTCAACTGCCCCGCAGCTTTCAGGTATTGATATTTCATAGCATGAAATGTCCTTATCACTTTTCCCGAAATTCGCTCTTTCCCAGCACGCAAGGGCATTTGCAACTATTTCTTCCTTCACAAGGCATTTTTTATATTCCACATTAAGGGCGCTTAAAATTATCCTCCCTTTACTTGTAGTGGTAACATTCAATGGCACAAAGCAGTCAGAACCCAGACATTTCTCTAAAAAATTATTTAGTCCTTCACTTATAGTTTTGTTGACAGTGACGGGAGAATTTGAATCATTTAGATTTTCAGCCACTAAAATGCCTGAACCTGTTGAGTTTATGCTTACATTATAAACAGGAAGATGATATTCTATGAGTAAATTGTTCACTAAAAGCACTCCCTGTGTTGCTGTTATATTTATCGGAATTGTGCATTCTTCTGTAGTGCATTCCTCTAAGTATTTGTTTATCTTGTTGATATTTAATGTTGCTGTCCTTGGTTTTTCAAGACTGCCTGTCTGGTTCCAGTCAATCATTGAAGAATTTACGGCAGTTATGCTCACATTTGAGACCTTCGGCAGATAAGCGTTTATGGCATTTATCAGAAAATTTGTTTCCCCAAGTTTATTGCTTAATTGCTCATCTATGTGCATTGCCATATATAATACAGTCCCCTTGCCGTATTTGAATTCTGCAATTGCTTCTCCGGGATAGCCGTTGTTCTTATCAGCACATTTG
>CAYQKJ010000124.1:0-3202 GCA_964418195.1 uncultured Methanosarcinales archaeon
AATAAAACCCACGTTAGGAAATAGATAAAAAATAAAACGAAGCTTAAGTTATAGAAAAGTATTCTTTTATTAATGATTTTATGAAACTTTAAAAGCATTAAATTGTTAAATAAAATAAGATTAAAACTTATTCTGCTTCTTCTACCCAGAATTTTCTCCATCTTGAGATTTGCTCGTTGAATAATCTTTCTTCCTCGGTTTGTGTTTGTGAATCCATGATTCCCAACCTCGACATCTCAAATGATTTTTTTATTATCATAAATGGTTATTTTTATTATTATATAGTAGTATAACATGGGAGTATTTAAATCTTTCTATTGTTTACTACTATATAATAACTACATTTATAGAATTCATAAGCAGTACCAATTTAAACATAAGAAGTATCAGTTTAAGTAAAGGTTAGGCAAAAGGAAAACAAATGAATGCTCATTCTCAAATTTCTGCTGCCTCTTTTTTTGAGATTTCTTCACCTATTTTTTTCTCTAATGCCTTTGGGCATGATTCATCAAGTTTTGGTTCATCAACCATTGATTCGTCAATCATGTCTTGAATTAGCTTTTTTATTTCCCTGAACTGCTGTCCGCGGTATTTCTTCAGATAAGTGTTCGCCTTCATTATTTCAGCGATTTTCAACAGCTCTGCTCTCTGCTCTTCAGCCAGATTCTTATGAATTCCATTTGCATAAAGCATCTTGATGCCTTCTGTCCTTTCATCCCATGTCCAGAGCCTCTTTCTGTTGTAGTTTTCCTTTATGTCGCCATGGGCCATCTCGTCAAGGTTTGCCCTGTAGTCGCCAGAAACAATCTTTGCTACCTTTGCCACAACATTATTGCTTTCAACAGCATCTTCAAGCTTTTTGTTTGTATTCTCTCGCGCTTTATAGAAATTCCTTATCATTGTCCTATAATTTCCATAAATCTTTTCTGCCTCATCCTGATGCTCTTTTTTATAGTTTTTTGGAATTTCTTCTGCTGTTGTTTTTCTTGCTGTTGTTTTTACTGCTTCTGCTTTTATTCTTTCCTCAAGGGGTTCTGAATCTTCATATGATTTTTTCTTTGCCTTTAATGTTTTATTTCCTGTTGTTTTTCCTGATGTTTTCTTGGAATTTTTTTCATAATTCTTTTTCTCATTTTCATAGTTCTTCTTCTCATACGCGCTATTATTCAGCAATTTTCCAAATGCCTCTATCTTTTTGTCAAAGAATTCCATAATCTCATTTACCTTCTTGTCAAGGGTGCTGATGTAATTGCTGATGTGCTCATTAAGATATTTGTCAGCAAATTCCCTGAACTCTTGCTTCTTGCTCTCAAAGTATTTGTCTATCTTCACATATATGGTTTCTGGCTCAGGATATCCTCTCTTATCGGGCTTTGCCTCCTTTATTTCTCTTCTTTCTGCCTCCTGTTTTTCCTTTATCTCTGAGCATACTTTTTCTGCTACATTATCTATTGTCTGGAATTCTTTCTTCATTCTCTCAATCTTTGCCGAAGGCCTTTCAGGCATTACGATTTTTTCCGGCTTTGACTCCTTGAGATTCTCATAAATGCTTGAACCGCTCTTAACGCTTTGTTTTTTTATCAGTTGTTCTGCCGGTTTTTGTTCCTGTATTTTTCCATAAATTCCTGAGATTTTCTTTGCCTGCTCTACTGGTTCGTGATTCTGTTCTTGCTCTATCTTTTTTATTTTTTTATATAATCCAGATGTCCTCTTTTCTGGTGGTGTTTTTTCTTTTGTCTCTTCTTTTGCTCCTTTCTGTTTCTCTGTTTCCTCTATTTTTTTTATCTTCTCATAAATTCCTGATGTCTTTTTCTGTGCAGCCGCATTTTCAGTTTCTGAACATGTTGTTTTTGCTGAAGCTGCTTCTGAGCTCTTTAATTTCTCTATAAATGCATTAACCCTTGATTCAGAAGCGAGAGCAACATCTTCTATGCATGCTGACAGATAATCTCTGTCAATACCGCTGTCTGTTTTTAGAAGTGCCATGCTTAGGCTGTCAAGGGACACTTCCTTATCAGAATCTATGACCTGAATTCTTTTAACTGCTCTTTCAGAAAATGTTTTCCCAGGAGTGTCCTCGAACTCTAATGTGTGCATGTCAAATTCTCTGCCCTGTGATTTGTCCACCCTGATTAGATGGCACTTTCCCCTTTTTTCAAGTTGCTTCTCGATGGAATATGACTTTTTTATTTTTACTTCATCTATATTAAAATATGATGCAAGTGTCTTTTCCACACATTCAGGCATCTCCATCTCAAAGAAAACTGTGGCATCTTCTTTGCTTTTCGGCACTGCTTTCAAAACCTTTTTGCCTCCCTTATCCTCAATTATTATGCTGTATTCTGAATTTCCAAGCTCTCTCTTCTTATAGACGCTGTTCTTCACTGCAAATTCCTTAGCCATGTTTTTTAAGAGAATACCATAATCTGTGTTTTTATCCTCAGTAGAATTCTGGTAAAAGAAGCCCATTATTTTCTCTCCATCGCTAAGATTTTCTGTGATAATTTTTTCAATATTTTCTTTATCAGCTATCTTTGAATATGTTCCGTAATAAAAACGCACATCCCTCACAACATCATTTCCCGGAGAGATTAGCATTCCAAAAAGCTCTTCAGGTTCATCCTTTGGCCCTAAAAATTTATGCTGGTATGCTATGCGTGAATACATTGCTATCTTAATCAGCGCCTCTTTTGTTATCTTAAAAGAACTTATTATATTCTCAATGCCCTTTTTTTCACTTTTTTCTTCAGGGTTTTTTTCTTCTGCTTCATGCTGCGCTTGCTCTTGCTGTGGCTGCTTTTCTTCTTTCTGCTCTGCTATCTGTTCTGCATTGGCGCCTTGTTTGGTTTTTTCCTCTTTTGAAATCTCCATGAGTTTTTTCCTCATCGGGCTCAAAGGCAATTCCTCTGATTTGGTTTTCTGTCTCGGCATTGGTTCTTCATGCGCCTCTTCCCATGCCTGCTGTTGCTCTGAATCTTCCATCTGAATCTTTCTTAGCTTTTCCCTAATTCTAGAGCTCGGTTTAAATCTTTCCTCCTCTTTATCTTTCTTCTCTTTATCCTCTTCCTCATCTGAGTTTCCGTTAAGCACTTTTAATATCTTGTCGATTAGGATTTTTATCACCCTTATTCCATCTATCATAAATGGTTATTTTTATTATTATATAGTAGAATAACATGGGAGTATTTAAATCTTTCTATTG
>CAYQKJ010000125.1:0-3172 GCA_964418195.1 uncultured Methanosarcinales archaeon
CTTTATTACTTTATTATATTATCCTTTGCTTGATTGTTTAATGTCCTTTCCTTCCCATGAAACCTGCCAGGTGTAGATGTCTCCTCCAGTTAATTCCGTTTCATGGTCAAATAGCTCAAAATGGTTAAGTCCCTTTCCGCCGAGGAAGAAAAGCCTTGTGAACATGCTCATAGCGAGCTCTGGCGATGCTATTGTTGTCTGATAATTTCCATCTGCGCTCAGTATTATTGAGAATGGGAAGTCTGGATTTTCATATTTTTTCTCATAGATGCCATTGTCTGTTGGATAGACAAATGAATAGGGTTTCAGGCTGCCCTGTGTAACAACTATCTCTGCGTCATTTGTTGTCAGATTTATCTGAATGTTTATGAGCTGTCCTTGTAGATTATTTATGCAGTCTATGCTCTTATTATCGCTCTGGCAACTGCCGCCTACAGAAATGTATGCAGGCCATGGCGAAACCCAGTTTTCTTCGTCTCTTGAGGTTGAGAGTGCTTGCACTTCATAGAACATCTTCTGAATCTGGTCGTCACCGTAATTCAGCTCTTCTTTCATAAATTTCCTTGCCTCTTCAAGCTCGCCATTCTTGACATACACTAATATCTTCGCCTTTGTGAAATTCCACATTCCAAAATGAGCCCACACTCCTGACTTGCCGACCATGTCTTCACTTGTTATGAAATGGTCTTCAGGCGACTCGCAGTCTGTTGCGTTAAGCACAAGTTCGATTTCGCTCTTATTCAGGTATTTGCTCAGGAAATTTCTTGCTTCATTTTTGTTTAGCATTATTGCCTGTCTAACGATGCTAACAGATTCCTCTGTATCATTCATGACGCCATCAACCACATCAAATGCAGTATTTGAGCCGCAGTCAAGCATTCTCAAAACAGCAATTGCTTCATGCTCATCGCTCGTTGTCAGGATTCTTCCTAGCCAGAATGCCTGAGGCCTGTTCTGGGTTGCACCATCTGCAGTCACAGCCCTGTCTGCTACATACTTGAACCAATGCCCGAAGTCCCACCAGGAGTTTATTATTGCATTTTGAGAGGAATCGTTCTTTATCTTTGTAAGAGTGTCATACCAGGCATCATTCATAGTGGGAATATATCCTCTTCCTGCATTATATCCTGCCTTTACAGGATTTATCATCAGAGCAATTACAAGCAGAATTAAAACACTACTCACTATGTACTTTTCAATTTTCAACTCTTTCAAAGCAAAATTGTTAATCCAGTTATAGATAGTGCCTATTGTTGCTCCCGCTCCTACTGCAAAAGCAGGCACGAGCAGTAAGCTGAATCTGCTGCCTTTGAGCGTTGCAAAATAAGTTCCAATAAACCAGATTGTAAGCAGAACTCCCATTTTTACATCATAGTGTTCATGCACATCTTTCTTTAGAAATATCAAGAAGATTCCTGCAATCGCTAATATCAGGAAGGCACTTCCTCCGACAACGCTGATTATTGTAGAAAAGCTTCCCGGATTCATTTCTGCGACAGTCAGATAAACATTGGGCCAAAGGCTTCCGTGAACAACCTCCTTTATGCTCATGAAATTTAAGGGCTCCATGGGTGCTCTTATAAATGCTGTGAAACCTGAAAAAATTGTTACGAATACTGCAGAAGATATTAGCATGATTATTGTCAATAAAACAGTGTTTTTGATAGGTTCACTTTCTTTTAATACTTTAATAATATTATTTGCCTTTTTTCTTTTTTCTTTTTTCAAAGCACTGAAAATCAGATAAATCAAATATGCAGCTATTGCTCCTATCACGAAATCAAATATATACCACCAGCCAGACCATGCAAAGCTGAAAATACCCATGAAAACTCCCGTGAGCCCCATAAAGAGGATTCTTTGCTTGTTTTTCAAAGCACTGAAAATCAGATAAATCAAATATGCAGCTATTGCTCCTATCACGAAATCAAATATATACCACCAGCCAGACCATGCAAAGCTGAAAATACCCATGAAAACTCCCGTGAGCCCCATAAAGAGGATTCTTTGCTTGTTATTCTTTGCTTCAAATCCTTCTATAAGAGTCCACATTATCAAAAGGGGGAATGCCACATTATAGACATCAGTGTCAGAGCCCATTGTTCTTGTTAGGAACATGGGATTGACAGCAACAAGCACTGAAGTTACAACCCCGGCAATATTTCCTGCAAGCCTTTTTCCTATAAGGAAAGCAGCTATTGTAGCTATTATTGCAAATACTAATGGCACATAAAAAGAGCTTTGCATCAGAGTAATGTTTTTGTTAAATATGCTAAGAATCTTGTAGAGCACAACTATAGAATAGGGATGCAAACTAGGGTATACGGGTGCTCCTAAAGGAGCTGTCATGTGGTTGTCCCATTGGATTGTTTTATTAATTATGATGTCACCCTGCCTTCCATATTTCAAGAGATTTTCAGCATATCTCAAGAAGAAATAAGAGTCAAGGTCTCCGAGATAGGTGTAACTTTTCCCGTCTGATTCATACTGTAGTTTTGATTTGAAGAATGCAGCTGTCTGTTCTATCTGGCTGTTTATTGTATTGCCTTGTTCCTTCAACATTTTATTGAATTCATTATCTACCAATGTCTGTTTGTTGGCGTCAGGCAGGTTTGGATACATTGCAGATATCTGATTTGTTATAGAATTCTTGTAATAACTGTAAACGCTGTTAGTAGCCCAATCATTTGTTATTGCAAGTTGGTTTGGTTCTATCCTTATCATTATTGTAAGAATAATAGGTATCAAAACAAGCAAGAGTGCAATCTTATCATTTTTCAGGAAATGCCCAATCTTTTTCCAGTCAAAATAAAATTCTTCTTCAGCTTTTTTTGATGCACTCTCTTCCTCAGAAAAATGTTTTTTTTCTTTTTCTCTCTCTTTTTCTTTCTTATCTTTTTCAACTTTTTTTATCTCTCTTCTTGTTTCAGTTTTTTCTTCTCCTTTCTCTTTGCTCTCTTTGCCAAAAGGTTTCTTCTTGAAAACACCGCTTACGTCAAAGGAGAAATCTTCAGAATCTTTATTATCTGTTTTGTGTTGAGATTCAGCTGGTGATTTACTGCCTGACTCCTCAACCTTCTCTTTTTCTTCTTCTAACTCCACTTCATGTTGAGCATCATCCTCTTTTAACTCATCCATCAAAATACACCCCGCAATTTACATCGTGCTGAAT
>CAYQKJ010000126.1:0-3137 GCA_964418195.1 uncultured Methanosarcinales archaeon
TCGCATGTCATATAGTAATTAAGAGCATACTTATAAATTTTTGCTAAATGTAGCCGACCCGAATAATTGCAACTAACAACTATTAAGCGAGATAAATATTCGCTTAATAAGAACATTTGAGATAAAAAGCGAATTTTATATGAGAACAATTGCATGGTGCTTACTCACTCATATATCATTAAAGAGCATAATTATTAAAGAGCATAATTTAGATTTCTCTTATTTTTAAATTTTCCAAAAATCGTTTAAAAAACTTATCAGAAATCCTTCGCTGATTTTACGCCGGCTAGTGCGAGGACTATCTGCTCGTATCTTTCAAATCTCGGCAGGGCCTTATGCATGTTTTCCTCAATATCTTTTTTCAGCTGCTCAGGCATTTCTGAATTTCTTTTGACCCTGTCAATAATCTCCGCTGCCCTTTCCCTTATGGGCATTGGCTCCCCTGTTCTGACGCTCATGTCGCAATAGGTAAGAATTATTCCCTCAATTCCCGAAGGCAAATAGCGTTCTATGTTCCCCTCTTTTTCCCCAAACTGCTCAGCGAGCTGCCCGTGCATGGCCTTCCTGGCTGTTTGGAAATCAACTCCCTCTGTTCGGAGAATGTCAATTGTATGGATTTCGTGCTTTTCATCTGCCTTTGAATACCCAATATCATGGCTGTATCCAAGAAACTCGCATAAATCCGCATTCAGCCCCAGTTCAGGATTCCTTGCGGTAATCTGCCGTGCAACTTTTGAGGAAAAATCCCCAACTGCGATGCTGTGCTCCAATCTTTTTGCCAGGCGCTGTTCATTGCCGAGATATTTTTGCATCAGCGCCTTTCCTGACTCGGCATTATACTCCATTATTTCGCCTGCTGGTCTTTCAGAATTTTTTATCTGGCTCTATTTCCTATTTCTATTTTCTAAACGCTCTTTGGCTTTTGCCCGTAAAAATCCTGGGATTCCACCATCTTCTCAAGCTCCCTCGGCTTGTAGCTGAATCTCCAGGCAAAGTCAGTCAGAATTGGGGACGGCACGAATATCGCCCTCGCCACATTATCAATGTCATACGGGAAGTCCTCTGACTGCAGATGCCTGCCTTTCAGGAAATCCCCGATGCACTTATACTTCGTCAGGACTGTGTCAACAGCATCAGTGCTGCCCTTCTTTGAAATAACTGCGTATATGAGCTCCTGCTCTGCGAGGGGCTTTATCATTGCATCCAGGAAGTCCCTCTCGTTGAATGGGAAATTGCCGATGCTCAGCTCATGGCTGTATTCCACTGCCCTTGAGAAGTATTCGTCAATCGTGGCGCCTACAATCTTGTTGTTTGCCTCAACTGCAGCCATCATCGTTGAGACGATGTAGAATGCAGGATTGTTGGCTCCGCTGTCAATAATATACGAAAGCGCCGGCTTTTTGCTCGGCCTTCTTATGTCAACTTTAATGTCGGGAAATATCTTCACGCTCATAATAATCACCTCATTCTCCGCTTATCATATCCAATATATAAATTTTATGGTTTTTAACTACTATTGAATGTCGAAATACTTTTTTAAATGGAAATGAGATTCCAAAAGGAATTGCATATGCATGAAAATGCTATGAAAACTAACAATACAGAAAAAATAAGATAAGAAACAATAAGCTAAGAAAATAAGCTGGATTCAGAAACAAGTGGGGAATATCCGCTTAAAGGCATTTAAGGGCTTCATGAAAAAGAGGTGGACTTATGGATGTTGCTTTATTTCTTACAGAAAGCATCGGCTTTCTTAAAAACCAGGATGTAAACATCATAAGGGCGCTGCTCGGCTTTGCTCTTTTCATATTAATCAGCTGGATTGGAATCTCAATGCTCAAGAAAATTATCCAGAAATTCTTATTCAGGGCGCATTCCCAATACATAAGAAAGATGGGGCTGTTTTTTCTTCTGGCACTCTTCATTTGCGCATCCAAGATTACGCTTCTCAAATTCAGCAATATTTTCGGGTTTGCTGTAAAGGGGTATGTGCTCTCAGCAATTGATTCTGTCATTGTGTTTTTCTCATTTATATCCATAATAAACATGTTTGAGGGCCTAACAACCCACTTCGGGGAGCGGATAAAAAGCCCGCGATTAAAGGATACAACTATCAACACAATAAAAAACATAATCAGGGGTCTGCTCTGGTTCATATGCCTGGCTTTGATACTCAGGGCGTGGGGAATAGAGATAGGCCCTCTGCTGGCAGGGCTTGGAATTGCAGGAATTGCCCTGGGCTTGGCACTGCAGACAACACTTGGAGACCTTTTCTCAGGCATGGCTATTGCATTTGACAAGGAATTCAGGCTTGGGGATGTGATAGAAACAGGAGATGTTTACGGCATTGTAAAGGAGATAAGCGGGAGAAGCATTAAAATCAAGACATACAATAATGATATTGTCATACTGACAAACTCGCGCCTTTCTGCAAACCCCCTTATTAACCATACTGCGCTCAAGCCAAGGCGCACAATGATACTTCTGCGCATTGCTTACGGCTCTGATATTGATAAAGTAAAGAAGACATGCCAGAATGCAATAGAGAGGGTTGCGGATAAACTCAGGAAAGAGCATGGGAGGGACATAATCCTAAAAGAGCCAAGGGCTTTCGTATACATGGCTGAACTTGCAGAATACAGCATAAACTTCAAGGTGTTTGTGTGGTTCCCAAGCTTTGAAGAAATTTTTGATGCAGAAGAGCTCCTCAAAATTGAGATTTACAAAGCCCTTAGAAGGGCAGGCATAGCCTTTGCACAGCAGAACAGGATTTATCTTGCGAAATAATTTTTCATTTTATTCTAAAAATTTCACCTTTTCTAATCTTTATATTACAATTTTCATATCGCCCTTGCGCCGGCTCTATGTCTTTTCCTGCAGCAAGAAACACGCATTTATCTTTTTTCCTCAATATTTTATCTCTTTTTTCATCTCTTTCTTATCTCCTGAATTTTTCATCATTTTTTAGCCATTGCTTGCCATCGCCTATTTTTGATAGCACAATTCTATTTTGAGAGCGTCTTTTTTAAATGCTTTCTGTAGGAAAATTTTATATAACCTTTGATATTTATGCGATAAAATTGAAGAAATAAGGTTAGATTAATAAAGTGAATAATACATTCAAATTCAAAACATTC
>CAYQKJ010000127.1:0-3114 GCA_964418195.1 uncultured Methanosarcinales archaeon
AAAAGGAAACGATAAAATAAAGTAAGTATAAGAAAAAGTAAGCGTTACCCCAAAAAAATAATAATTTTGATGCAATTTAACAAATGCTATGAAAAAAATTAGCAAACAAAATAACAAAAAAAGGTTGAAAACTTATATTGTAATGCCTGCCTATAATGAGGAAAAATCAATAGGCAAAGTTCTAAAAGATTTGAAAAGGGCAGGCTATAAAAACATAGTTGTAGTTGATGATGGAAGCAAGGATAAGACTTCTGAAATTGCAAAGAGAGAAAATGCAATTGTGCTGAGACATCTCATCAACAGGGGGCTTGGAGGCGCATTAGGCACTGGAATTGCAGCTGCGCTAAAAAAGGATGCTGATATAATTGTCACATTTGATGCTGACGGACAGCATGCTGTTTCTGACATAAAGAAATTGACTGAACCAATTAAGAAAAAGCAGGCTGAAATAGTCATAGGCTCGAGGCTTATGAATTCAAAGGGAATGCCTTTGATTAGAAGAATAGGAAACTGGGAATTAAATTTTGTAACCTATCTTCTCTTTGGAATTTTTGTAACTGATTCGCAATCCGGACTTAGAGCATTCTCAAGGAATGCTGCGGAAAAGATAGATATACAAACAAATACAATGGAAGTCAGTTCAGAGATAATAAAAGAAATCAAAGAAAAAAAACTAAAATTAAAAGAAGTTCCAATAAAAGCAATTTACACAGAATATTCGCTGAAAAAAGGACAGAAGTTCCTCAATGGTTTTAGAATCATCCAAAAATTATTTATCAACTGGTGGATGAGATAATTTTTATGAGACTCATATAGTTTAATTATATTAGATTCTATATTTATTAGACAAACACTTTATCTCCTCTTTCTTTTTTTATAAAAATATTTTCATCATTTTTTATAGTTGAATTCATTCTGATCTATCTCACTTTGATTATAATGCATTCTGAATTTATTGATATAAAAAAATATATGAAAGTTATCAACAAAGTTTAGAAGTGTAACTAAATTTTAAAATCACAATAATTAATAGAATTAAAAATGCATTAATACTTTTGAAATAGCTTCCCCCATTCTGTATTCATGAACTTTTTTATCCTCCATTTGCCTATTAAAGGATACCAGAAGCGGTCGTGATAAACAGCGCTGCCTAAAATGCACATCTTGAACAGAGGAGTGTGAAAGAGTATGGGCTCAAAAAGGGGATATTTTTTTCTAAGCGTCTGGTCCATGAAAACAACCAATGATTTTTTCGTCTTGAATTTAAAATTCACATCAGAGATATTCTCTCCAATTATTTCAATTTGCTTTATATCGCCGCAGCCCAAGCCTTTGTCATGAGCGATTTTTATAAATGGAATGCTTAAAGGTTCAAATCCCATCATCTTTGCAGAAATAGCATCTATCGCAACAGAATCAGAGCTTGCTAAAATATAATTCTTTATCTTTGGGATCATGCATCTGGGGCCTGCGCCGTCTCCGCATACAGTTCCGTCCATTACAGTGAATATTCCTGGATGAATCTCTTTCTGTATTTGAAGCAAATCCACTAAAACTTTGTGTATGTCCTTATGAGCATGGTGGCGTTTCTTTGTAATAAGCCCACCAAAAGCATTTTTCATAGAACCTGTAATAGTGGTGTGGCCGTGGGTCTTCATAGTGGGAAGATGCAAAACATTTCTACCTAAAAACATCTTGGGCACTCTTATCCCCTCTGGGAAAACATCGTAAAGAGCGAGCATATCATGTTTTGGCTTGTAAGAAACCCATTTTACTTTAGTCAGATCTACCAGCAAAACCCCATATTTTTCAAATACAGGATTCCATCTGTTAAGCTTTGCTCCTTTCTCAACACTTGTAACCACAGTCCTGTTCTCAACAGGATAGATTTTCTTATAACTGTCATCCTTCAAAGTCCTGAGAACTCCCTCAAGCTGCCAGGGTTCTGTGCTGCACGCTGGGAAATACAAGCTCCAAGATAAGTTGAGTTTCAAAATCAATTCGTTTGATTTTGGAAGCGCCTTCTGATATTCCGCAAGATGCATTAGTTGGTTGTAATCTTCAAGCACTGTGTTTGGAGTGGTTTTCAGAACAGCAACTCTTGATTTCATAGGATGTCAAATTTCTAATTAGTATTAAAAGTTTTCTGATTTGTATAAAATAGAGAAATGTTTTTAAATCGCATATCTTTAGAGAAAGCCGAGGAAAAAGAGATTATGAAGCTTTTTGAATTGATGAGAATAAGGCAGTGGTATAAAAACCTTGTAATATTTCTGCCGATGATATTCGCAAAGGCAATCGGCATTATTGGAATTGAAAAAACACTTTTCGGACTTCTGAGTCTGTGCCTGATTTCATCTGCAAATTACATTATCAATGATGTGATTGACATAAATCAGGACAGGAAAAATCCTGAAAAAAGAATAAGACCAATTGCTTCAGGAGCTGTTAAAATTCCACAAGCATTAGTGATGGCAATCGCTTTTATCATGCTTTCATTAATAATCGCTTCTTTTCTTTCGAAAAACTTTTTGATATGCATGTCTTTAATTTTTATACTGACTTTGATTTATTCACTCTGGCTTAAGCGTGAAGCATTTGCAGATGTGATTGTGGTTTCAACGAATTTTGTTATAAGAGCTGTTTCTGGAGCTTTTATAATAAATGTAAGGGTTTCACCATGGCTCATACTGTGTCCTTTTTTCCTCGCACTCTTTTTGGCAATTGGAAAACGAGAGTCAGAATTCAAGCTTATGAAAGATAAAGCTTATCAGCATAGGACAAATCTTAAAATGTATACTCCTGCGCTCACAAAAACTTTTACAGGTATTTCTGCAGCTTTATTGATAATTTCATATGCATTATACAACTTCTTAAGCATATATCCTCAACTTATTTTCACGCTTCCAATTGCAATTTATATAATATTCAGGTATTTGTATTTGATAGAAACAGGTTCAGAAATTGCCAGACATCCAGAAAGAATATACAAAGATGTGAGAATCGTCATTGCCGGAATTATTTTATTGGCTATGATTTTTTTACTCGTTTATCTGATATAAAAATTAAAAAGAATAAGAATAAAACGTTGATGAAATATTAAAGGCAATAAAT
>CAYQKJ010000128.1:0-3110 GCA_964418195.1 uncultured Methanosarcinales archaeon
ATTTTTAATTGATTTATTTTTCACATAATCTATTTTCTAACATGAAAAAGTTTATATATAAAGCAGATTATGATGAGGAATTATATTATAAAAATTATATTATGATGAAAATTATATTATGAGGGTGTGATAGCAATGCAAGAGGTTATTGTGAAAATAAAGAGGCTTGATAAGGAGCTTGAGCTTCCTTCTTACATAACAGAGACTGATGCAGGGCTTGACCTGAGGGCAGCAGAGGATGTGGAAATCAAAAGCAACCAGCAGAAGACAGTGAGGTGCGGAATAATAATTGAGATTCCTTCTGGACATGTCGGCTTTCTGAAAGACAGGGCAGGCATTGTCTCAAAAATGAAAGTGCACGTGGTTGCAGGAACAATAGACTCTGGCTATAGAGGAGAAGTTTCTGTGGTGCTCTTCAATCTTGGAAATGATGATATTCTCATTGAGAGAGGAATGAGGATTGCACAGATGGTCATAATGCCTGTCATAAAGGTTAAGCTGCAGGAGGTTGACACAATTACACCTACAAAGCGTGGCTCCAAAGGCTTTGGAAGTACTGGCATGAAAGAGATAACCATGGACAACTTTAAAGAGATTGAGCAAGGGCTGAAAGAGATTTATGAAAAAGGAAAAAAATTAAGTCAGAAATAAAAATTATTTGATGCCTAAAATTCTTATTTTTTGCATCTTTTTTCATGGCTTTTTAGAATCAATTCCGACGTTTAGCCCAATCCTTTCTGGCTTTTTTACGGGCTTCCTTTCCAAGGCTTTTCAAAATCAGGCAGTTTTTTACCATTAGGACGACAAACCAGCAAGAAAAAGATTCATTTTCGTCACCTGTGTTTGATGAATTTGAATTAGTAACAAACAGGTTGTGACAAAATCAAGCATTTTTCTTTAAAAGTATTTCTTTGATGCACTACAACAATGTTTAAATATGTTTATCTTTTTTCTATCCTTCAGTAGTGTTAATGATGAGTTACTTGTATAAAGTAAAAAAGAATAACTGAACAGGGTTACAACTTTGATAAGTCAGTAGAGTAACCATTAAGTGAAACAACATTAAGTTAGGCAACAGTTAAAAAATTATTGATGAAAATATTTGCAAAGTGGGGTGCTAAAAAATGAGCTTTAGAAACATATTGACAATGATTTTGTTTTCAATAATAGTTCTGCTTTCAATTTCCTCGGCAAAAGCAATAACAGCTTCCCTTGGAAATCCAAGGATGGTGCTTTACACCAACATCACAGCAAATACGCCGGGCATACTTGAAAAAAAATATATTCAGATTAATAATGTAAATGATTATCCAGTCGAGGTGGCAGTATCTTCTGACGAAGTACTTAAGAATTTGAGCATAATACTAAAGGAAGAAGATTTGAATTTCACGCTTCAGCCAAATGCTTCACGAGAGGTTTATTTCACGCTGTTTGCAGTCAAGCCAAATTTTTATGAGGGAAAGCTCTTCATAACATTCAAGGGAGCTCTTTCTCCAGATGCAAAACCAGAACAGGTCGGCTTGGCAGCAAACATTGCAGTCAATGCAAAGGGAGAAGAGTTCACCGGTGATTTATTGAAATTCATGAAAAAATACGGCTATGAGGAAAAAACAGGGACAGGAGGAATTACAGGAACCTCTACAGGTGCAAGCCCGGTAATTGGAATTGTGCTTGTGATTGCAATAGTCGGCTTGGGAATGCTCACATATTACCTTTTCAAGAAGAAGTGAATAGATTAATAAAAACAAAAATAATGTAATAAAAAAAAGTAAATAAAAATTAGTAAAAAATACTAAAAAATAATAGTTCATGATTAATAATTAGAAAAATAAATTAAACATTTAAAAAATTAACAAAAACAAAAAAACATTTTCAAGTTATAAAAAATGCGGGGGAATCTCTATGAATTCATGGAAAAAATGCAATAAAAGCAAATGGAGTATGATCTTCTTGTTTGCACTGGCTGCATTAATGCTTATGCAAACAGCCACTGCACAGCTGTATAGAGCTGCTTACATCTTAAAGGACGGCTCAAGCCCTCTCCAGCTTTATGTTAACATAATGGAGAGCATGGGCATTACAGTTGACTTTGTGCATGAAGCGCAAGTTCCGTCAACTGACTTTTCGCAGTATAACTTCATGTTTATTGGAGATGAGAGTTTTGTATCTCCTGCACAAATTCCAGTGAACCAGTACCCCGCACTTGTCACAAACTCGTATACAAACCCAATATATGTCTGGCACTGGAGCAAGAAAATTTCAAGCACAGTAAGCAATTATCCCCTGAAAACAAACATAATAGCTTCTGGGCATCTGATTGTTGAAAATCTTACAAGCCCAATCCAGGTTTATACCCAATGCTGCTATTACAGCACTGTAGGAATTCCAGCGCAGTATTTGTCAAGGTATGACAAGCCATCAACTTTGAATGTGATTACTGCTACGACAAACAATGATAATGATGGAATAATTGTAACTGCTGTTCCTGGAACAAAACTGAGAGATAATGTTTATTCAAATGCAAAGACTGTCTTTTTTGGAATAACAGAAACAGAATACTGGACTCCGCAGGCAGAAACCCTTTTCAGAAATTCAATCCTGTGGCTGTTAAGAAGCGACACTCCTCCTGTTGTAACAATCACACAGCCGGAAAACAAGGCATACAACACAAACACCATTCCAGTAGAATTCACAACTTCAAGGCCGGCTAACTGCTTCTATAAACTGGATTCTGGAGCAGAGCTTCCAATAACATCACCATCAACAATAACTGCTTCAGATGGAAGCCATACCATAATTATAAAGTGCACAGATGAGTGGGGAAATGTTGGAAATGCCACAAGGGCATTTTCAGTTGATACAATATCCCCTGTTGTAACAATAACAAGCCCGGAGGATAAGGCATATCCCACAAAATCAATAGCTGTCTCAGTGATAACTGACGGCGCAGCTTCAGAATGCAAATACTCATTGAACGGCGCTGCTAATGTCAGCATGAGCGGAAGCGGAACTTCCTGGAGCGCATCGATAACCTCAATAGAAGGAAGCAATAATATTATTGTATACTGCAAGGACCTCGCAGGAAATTCAGGCTCTGCTTCAAGGCATTT
>CAYQKJ010000129.1:0-3057 GCA_964418195.1 uncultured Methanosarcinales archaeon
CTTGCGCTTATAATGACTATTTGGATTTGAATGGCGAAAAGATAGAAGGAACAGAAGAAGATTATCATTATATCTTTAGGCTTGCCCTTTTGAGCTCTGATAGTGAGAGGGCAGAAGTGGTTTATTCTGGAGACTTTGAAGGCATAAACTTTGCGGAGATAGATTTGAATAAGAAAACTGCAAAAACAAGAAAACTAATCACAAATTCAAGAGGTTTTGTTAGCGGTTTGGATGTGGTGAGAAACAAAGAATTGCATAACAAGCTGATAAATTTCGGGAAGGAGTTAAAATGAATGATAAGAGTTTAGAGGAATCCTTGGAAAAGAAGCTTGAAAAAATAAATATTCCTACACGGGAAGAATTAATATCAAGGGCTCTTGAGAGCAGAGAAAGCTACGGCATACTCTTTGCTGATAATAGTGCAATCAAATATGCCACATTAGACAGTAGGAAAGAAGTGGAAAAAATCTACAAGATAAAAGAAATCTTTCTGAAGTTGCGGGCTTTATTATGTACTCAAAAAGATATTTATATTGCAAATGAAACGCGCAATATTTATTCTTTGTTTGGAACATTCACGTCCGCAACAAGGTGGAACACAGTAGAATCTCTTGTCGAGCACAGAGGAAAGATTTTGGATACTGACAGTTCTTGGCTTTTTGAGACATTAACAAATACAGCCCTGATAGCGCCGAGAGACTTGGCTGATATGAATGTGCAATATATAAACTCCTTATCGTCTTTCCAGAACAAATTATATGCATTGGTTCGCGACAAGAAGTTTGGATATACTTTCATGGAGCTTAATGAAGATAATGGAAAATACAGCATAGGAGATAAGATAATCAGATATGGTGAAGATCATAATCTTCCCTGCCAAGCCATAATCCTGCCAAGGTATCCATCTGTTATATATAATGATAAAAAGTATGATTTTTCAGTGCTGTCTTGTGCGCATCTAACTTATCTGGATTTGAACGGCAAAATGATAGAAGGAACAGAAGAAGAACATGGTTCTACTTTCTCTATTCATAGACTTGCTCTGTGGAATTTAAACAATGAAAAGGCAGAGGTAATATATGCTGGAGATTTATACAAAATAAAGTTTGCTGAGATAAACCTGAAAAATAGAACTGCAAAAACAAAAACACTTATTCCCAGCTTATTCGATGTTATCCACGCCTTAGATGTGGTAAGGAATAAAGAACTGGATGAGAAACTGCGGAAGACAATACTTTGAATAACTAATCTGCACTCCTCTACTCCTGTAATCATCGAACCTTCTTTGCTTTTCTAGAATTCCTGCTGTTTGTAAAAATCCCATTTGTTTATAAAAATTTAATTAAACCCTTTTCAATATCGAATCTTTTTCAAGATTAAATCCTTTTCAACATTAAATCATCTTCAACTCTTCTATAAGAACAAGCTCTTCCTTTCCTGTTTTCATATCCTTTATCTTGACTTTATTCTGCTTCAATTCCTCTTCCCCTACAATCACTATTTTCTTTGCCCCTACTGAATCAGCATACTTGAGCTGCTTGGCAAGCTTCCTGTTCATCAAGTCAATGTCGACATTGTATTTTTTCCTCAAAAGCTGTGCAATCTCAACTGCTTTCTCAGCAAGGGATTCTGAAGTCGTGGCTATAAAGAAATCAATCTCCTTTTCTAATTTCGGCATCTTTCCCTTCTTCCTCATGAACAATTCCAAAACAACGTCCCCCATTGCATAGCCAACGCCAGGGCATCTTTCGCCTCCAACAACTGCAACTAAATCGTCATACCTTCCGCCGCCTGCTATTGCCCTGAATTCCTTTGATATGTCAAAAACTTCCATGACATTTCCAGTATAGTAATCAATCCCTCTTACCATGCTCAAATCCAGCTTGCAGTATTTCCACAATCCGAATGATTTCATATATTTTATCAGCTGTTTAAGCTCATAAAGCCCCTGCCTGCCCTCTTCTGAAAGTTTTTTTTCATCAACCTTTTCAAGATAATCCTCTGATTCAAGCACATCATTTAATTTTGAAATAGTTTTTTCATCCAATCCAAAATCTGCGAGCATTTGCCTGAAATTCCTTTCTGCAACCTTGTCCTTTTTGTCAATTATTCTGCAGAGCTCTATGATTCTGTTTTTCTGAACGCCCAACTGCAGAAGTATGCCTCCAAGCAGCCGCCTGTTGTTTATTCTCACTACAAATTCCTTTTCAGTGAAGCCCAGCCTGAGCATAATCTCAATTGCAGTTGCTGTTATCTCTGCATCTGCGAGTATGCTCTCTGTGCCTACAACATCAATGTTAATCTGCCAGAACTCCCTCAATCTGCCTGACTGAGGCTTTTCATAGCGCCAGAATCTCTGGATTGAAAACCATTTTATCGGCTTTGTAAGCTCCCTCTGCCTTTGCGCGACCATTCTGGCAAGAGTGGGAGTCATTTCAGGCCTTATCACAAGCTTCCTGCCGCCCTTGTCCACAAGAGTGTACATCTGGGATTCTATTTCCTCTCCTGACTTTTTATGCCACAATTCTATTGGCTCTATTAGAGGGCCGTCCATTTCCTCATAACCATATTTTAGAGCTACATCTCTCCAAACATCGAATATGAAATTCTGAATTCTCTTTTCCTCAGGGTAAAAATCCCTTGTCCCTCTTACTTTCTCTATTTTGCCTTTCATGATAATCACTTTTTTGCATTACCTTTTATGGCTTATGCGCTATGTTCCAATAATGTTTTGTGAAAGAATGCCCCTATTTAAAGGTTTTTGCACTTCAAGAGAATAAAGCACTACGAAAATAATAAGAAAACTATGCAAAATAATTTTTATTTGAGCAATTCTTTTTTAAATTCTCTTGAATACAGTTTCTTATCCGTGTTTTCAAACCACACTTCTGCGAATTGCTTGTCTGCTCTCAGATAATCAAATTCTTTTTTCAGCATTATATTTGCGCTTGCTGTTCCTGAGCTACCGCCTTTTCCTGTCATATAATCTTCATTATGAAATTGTTCATCTGCAATAAAACTGACGCCTCCATCGTGATGCCTATAACCGCCTATTAC
>CAYQKJ010000130.1:0-2996 GCA_964418195.1 uncultured Methanosarcinales archaeon
CTTTTTATGCACTGAAGCTTTATTTACGTGCTGCAACTCTTTTTCATAAAAATTTAAAAACATAAAGATAAAAACCAATGATGTGTATGATATGCATTGAGCATATTGATTAATAAGTGAAGCTAAATAAGTGAAGCAAAAATGAGTGAAGCGAGAATTGCTGAACGCATAAAGGAACTGGAAGAGGAACTTAGAACTACGAAATACAACAAGAGGACAGAGCATGCAGTTGGTCTTTTGAAAGTAAAAATTGCACATCTTAAAGAAGAGCTTGAACAGCAGAAACAGACAAGAAAACAGGCAAAAAAACTTTCTTATGCTGTCAAGAAGGAGGGAGACGCCACTGTCGTGCTCATAGGATTTCCATCTGTAGGAAAGTCCACTCTCCTAAACAAATTAACTAATGCAGAGTCAAAGGTTGCAAGCTATGATTTCACAACCATTGACTGCATCCCGGGAATAATGGAGTACAATTCTGCAAAGATACAAATCCTAGACCTTCCCGGAATCATAAGTGGAGCTGCTGCTGGCACTGGGCGTGGAAAAGAGGCGCTTTCTGTTATAAGAAGTGCAGACATGGTGCTTGTGCTTGCAGATGTTTATTCTGCTGAGAAAGAGATTAATGTTACAATAAAGGAACTTTTTGATACAGGAATCAGAATGAATCAGAAACAGCCAGAAATAAAATTATTGAAGAGAGCAAAAGGCGGAATAACAATAAGCTCCACTGTCAAACTGACAAAGCTTTCTCATCAACAGATAATCGACATCCTGAAAGAATTTAGAATATTGAATGCTGAGCTAATAATCAGGGAAGACATAGATGAAGAGCAATTGATAGACACAATAAATGGAAACAGAGTGTACATTCCTGCACTCTTCGTGCTGAATAAGATAGATTTGCTTTCAGCAGAAGACCTGAATAACTTAAGAGAGAGAATGAAGCTTTTGCTAAACAAAACAATTTCAAAAAAGGATTTCCGGGATAAGACAGCTGAAGAAATTAATTTTGTAATGATTTCTGCAGAAAAAGGACAGAATCTTGAAATAGTGAAGGAAACTATTTTCAAAAAGCTCAGACTGATAAGAATTTATCTCAAGAGAATGGGCAGGGAGGCAGACCTGAATGAGCCGATGATAGTCAAGAAGGATGCAACAATATATGATATTTGCAAAAAGATACATAATGATTTTGTGAACAGATTCAGATTTGCAAGGGTCTGGGGCTCTTCAGCAAAATTCCCAGGACAGAAGTTTAGTCTGAGCCATGTGCTGAAAGACAAGGATATAGTCCAGCTGTATTTGAGATAATGACATAAGCTTTTGAAGAAAAGGGAGAGATATTTTAATAGGTAAAGAAGGGGACAAAGAAGAGAAATAAGCGATTAATACAAAAATTTCAGGTTACGTAATTCCCAATTACAAAATACTCAATTCTCAATTATAAATTAATTAAAAATTAAAGATTCATTGAATTATGAAAAAGCGTACAGAATTCTTGTTTATTACTTAAAACTTTGAGAACTAAAGCGTCTCAAAGAGTTTCCAGCAGAGAAACTATGTTCCAGATTTGTGTTCTGGTATAAGGCTGCATGTTGGAATCATCAGAAATCTCGTCAAGCTCATTCAATGCCTTGTGCACCCTGATTGAGAGCTCCGCTTCTTCTTTCAAGGCATTGGCAGCGTTTGAAATCTTTGCCTTGACATTCCTCGGAACTGTGGAATCATTTTCAAACTCGTTCAGCAGTTCTATTATGGCATTTATTTTTTCCGCAGTTTTCTCGTCAATCTTCAATGCGCCTTTCTGCTTCATTTTATTAAACCTCTAAGCTTTTGCTGCAATATGCTTTAGCATTATGGTTAAATTATGTTAAAATGGATTGTTCAAAATTTATTCTTCCTTTTTGCCGAGCTTCTCAAGAATCTGTTTTTGAAGGCTTGATGACTTCTCTTTGAAGTCCTTTTCCTGCTTCTCAAGATTCTTTATTCTGATATTAAGCGTCTCTTTTTTAGACTCAAGCTCGCTCTTTAGCGCCTCCTTGTCAGAAGCCACCATAATATTGCCAACTATCTTGTATGCTTTTTCTGTCTTTTCCAATTCCTCAAGAGCAGATTCTATTTCTATGAGCTGCATCTGAAAATTCTGTTTTTGCAGGGATAAATTCTGAAATGCCTGCTCCATTATCTGAAGCTGCGAAATTTGCTCTTCTGTTTCCTTATCGGACTTTTGCATTTTTCCCTCTATAAGTTTTTTGTAATTGTAAAGCATTTAAGTTTAAAGCAACATTGGGTAAAAGGATTCTAAAATTTGAAATCGCATTATCTTTATCTTGCTTTTATTTTTGTTGGAATTGTCCTTGGCTTAAAGAGCATCTTGCTGCCGCAATATGGACATCTGACTCTTCGCTTTATGAAGCTGTCTGAAACCTTTTTGTTGCAGCTTAGGCATTTGTATTCCATATTTTATCACACTCTCGGCTTTTTGCCCTTTCTTATTGCTCTGTCTCCTCTTCAACTATCTTCTTTTCAGAGATTGAGTATGCTGATGCTGTGAATTCTGAATTGCACTTATTGCACTTCCAGATTCCAGAAGCTATTCTCTTGACCTTATCATAATGGCAATACGGACACTTTAACTTTTTCTTGTATTGCTCTTCAAGCTTAGCCACCTTAAGCTTAAGCATTCTTCCATACCTTGTCCCGTATCTCTTTGCAGAGCCTGTTTCAACTTTCTTTACCAAGGTTATCCCTCAAGATTCAAGTTTTTGGTTTTGTTTTAAAAACTTTTCGTTATGGCGGCATATACCAATGATACCAGATGATATCTGATAACATATTAAAAGTGGGGCTGCCCGGACTTTCACAACAGGTACGATAATGCGAGCGTTAGCGAGCTCGTTGGCTTTACGCCATACTTTGCGTGTTAACCGAGCGTAACCAGGGGATTTGCCTAATCCCGTAAATGGACTTAAGTGGGATATTCACTGCGTGAAATC
>CAYQKJ010000131.1:0-2973 GCA_964418195.1 uncultured Methanosarcinales archaeon
ATTCATAGCTGGAAAAAACAAAATAATGAAACAATAATTCAAAATAAAAATTCGTTCAAATTCGCGTCACAAAAAATCATTTTCATAAATAAAAATAAAAGAATTCAGTAAATAAACAAAAAAATTCAGTCAACAAGTCCATATTCATAAAAAATTGATTAAAGTCTGATTAAAAAAATAAAAATCAAATTTTAAAAATATTGTGAAGAGGTAATGCTTAAAATGGAAGAGGCAGAATACGAGTTGGGTTATTTTTACAAGAAGGTTGATAAGGTAGTGTTTGGAATGCTGAGTCCGAAGATTATAAAGAAGATGGCTACTGTCAAAATCGTAACGCCTGAACTCTATGACAAGGAGGGCTATCCGGTTGACGGCGGCTTGATGGACACCAGGCTTGGAGTTATAGATCCTGGGCTCAAATGCAAAACATGCGGCTCAGGGCTTAAGGAGTGCCCGGGGCATTTCGGCTACATAGAGCTTGCCAGGCCGGTAATACACATCAACTATGTGAAATACGTCTACAATCTGCTGAAAGCAACATGCAAGAGCTGCGGCAGAATAATGCTTGACCAGAAAAAAATAAACTATTTCAGGAACCAGCTGAAGAACCTGCAGAATGCCGGTGATATTGACGCTATAAAGAAGATAGGCGCGCAGGTTATCGCTGTTGCAAAGAAAAATAACAAATGCCCGCACTGCAGAACCAAGCAGGGCAAGATAATCATTGAGAAGCCAACCACATTCATTGAAGACGACAAGCGCATGTCTCCAATCGAAGTTAGGATAAGGCTCGAGAAGATAACTGATGAGGACTGCGAGATTTTAGGAATCAATCCAGCTTCTGCAAGACCTGAGTGGATGGTTTTGACTTTGTTCCCAATTCCTCCTGTCACAATGCGCCCAAGCATCACGCTTGAATCAGGAGAGAGAAGCGAGGATGATTTGACTCACAAATTAGGAGACATTGTCAGGATAAACCAGCGCCTCTATGAAAACATAAATGCCGGAGCGCCTGAAATAATTGTTGAGGACCTGTGGGATTTGCTGCAGTATCACGTCACAACATTCTTTGACAACAATGTTGCGCAGCTGCCTCCTGCCAGGCACAGGAGTGGGCAGCCGTTGAAGACGCTTACAGACAGGATAAAGAGCAAGGAAGGAAGGCTCAGGCATAATCTTGCAGGAAAGCGCACCAATTTCTCTGCCAGAACAGTCATAAGCCCTGACCCGAGCCTGGAGCTTGACGAGGTTGGAGTTCCAAGCGTTATGGCATTAAAACTTACAATTCCAGAAAGAGTAACCACATGGAATATGGAGTATCTGAAAAAATTTGTGCAGAACGGGCCTTCCAGCCCTTTGGGTGCAAATTATGTGATAAGGCCTGACGGAAAGAAAAAGAAAATAACTGACGAGACAAAAGAAGAACTGCTCCAAGAAATACAGCCCGGCTACATTGTTGAAAGGCATCTGATGGACGGGGATATAGCAATATTCAACAGGCAGCCTTCTCTGCACAGGATGAGCATGATGTGCCATAGGATAAGAGTGCTTCCTCATCAGACATTGAGGCTGAATCCGGCTGTTTGCTACCCTTACAATGCAGATTTCGACGGCGATGAGATGAACCTTCACATTCCGCAGACAGAAGAGGCAAGGGCAGAAGCTGAGATGCTGATGGAAGTCAAGACCCAGATGATAAGCCCGAGATACGGACTCAGCGTAATAGGATGCATCCAGGATGGTATCGCAGGAAATTATCTGCTGACAAAAGGAATGAAGCTTCCCAGGGAAAAAGCAGTACAGCTGCTCTTTGCATCAGGCGTTGATGATTTTTCAAGATTGCCAAACAAGAAAGAGGTTGACGGCAAAGAGATATTCAGCCTTCTTTTGCCTGAAGACTTCAGCTTCACAGGAACCTCAAGATTGTGCAAGCACCATGACGAGTGCAAGAAGGAGAAGTGCAAGGAGGAGGGCTATGTGCTCATAGAGAATGGAAAATTAGTTTGCGGAGTGATGGACAAGAACAACCTTGGGGAAGAATCAGGGCTCATGCTTAGAGAGCTTCACAAGAAATATGGAGAGGATTCAGTAAAGATACTTGAGAGGATATTCAAGCTTGGCATTGCAGCCTTGACCATGCACGGCTTGTCTTCAGTAATCTCTGATGTCGACCTTTCAGATGAGCTGCACAATGAAGCAAGAAGAATTCTTGCCCAGGCAGACACAGAGGTAAATGGAGTGATAGAGCTTTACAAAAAAGGAGAGCTTGAGGCATATCCCGGCAGGACTTTATTTGAAACCCTTGAATTGAAGATACAGGAAATACTGACAAAGGCAAGAAACGAGGTTGGAAAAATAATATTGGACTCTGAAACAAAAGAGACAGACATGCTTCTTATGATAAAATCAGGAGCAAGAGGCAGTCTCATATTTATTCCGCAGATGGCTGCCTGCGTTGGGCAGCAGTCTTTGGGAGGAAGCAGGATTTCAAAGGGCTACACAGACAGAACTCTCTCATGCTTCAAGAAAGGAGACCTGGGCAGCGATGCTCGCGGCTTTGTAAGCCACGGATTCAAGGAAGGGCTTTTGCCGCACGAGTTTTTCTTCATTGGAATCACAGGAAGGGACTCTTTGATGGACACTGCACTCAGAACTCCCAAGTCAGGATACCTCTATAGAAGGCTCGCAAATGCAATGCAGGACCTGAAGGTTGCCTATGATTATACAGTCAGGGATTCAAACAACAGAATCATCCAGTTCCAATACGGCGAGGACGGAATTGATGTTTCAAAATCATTCGGCGGAAAGGTGGATGTGAAGAGGATAATAGAAGCAAACCGCTGAGGAAAACAAAAAATAATAATTCAGAAGGAAATAAAAAGAATAATAATAGCTAAGTAAGATAATTAATAATAAATTTTTCCAAAAATTGACAGAATGTGCCATTCATCCTTTGCTTAAAAGACAAAGGTA
>CAYQKJ010000132.1:0-2961 GCA_964418195.1 uncultured Methanosarcinales archaeon
CACAATAACTTTTCTGCAATATTTCATGCAATTGATTTCTTGTAATATTTTATGGATTAATTTATGCAACTAATTTTTCTATATAATCAATTGCATTATGAAATTTTCATTATGTTTTTTATATTTCAAAATGGCTATTCTGGAATAACTAATTTTGTTATAAAATTTTCATTATACACTTCTTTTTCATTATATGCTTATCTTTATTCTGACTTCATTTATTATAATTTTTTCAATTTTAGAGATATTCTATTTCAAACATGCTATTTTAGAAATATTTTAATATCATTGCTCTATTCTCAAAAATATGTTCACTGAAATAGCACTGATTGCTTCAAAAAAGGATTTGGCAGGATTGAACATCAGGGACTCTTTCTTAGAGCTCTCTAATTTTGCTGAGTCAGGAAGTTTTGACAACAATCCTGTTTTTGAGGGGCAGATAGATGGAAACAAAGTAAGGGTTTATACTGTCAACGAAGAAACTGTTTTTCTGAATGATTTGGACAAGAAGATTGATGCTGAACTTTTTATCTTTATGACCAAGCACAGGAGCACTTCAGGCATTCCAAGTTTAAGTGCGCATTCTCCTGGCAACTGGGCTACTGCTGAACTTGGCGGCATCAGCAGGAAACTCGGACTTGCGCCAGCATGCTATCTAAAGCAGGCACTCTGCATACTTGAAGAACTGGGAAAAAACTCAGGCTATGATATTGTGCAGGAGTGCACCCACCACGGCCCTTTTATTTACAAGCCCTGTTTCTTCATTGAGATAGGCTCTGACGAAGACAGATGGAAAGACAAGAAAGCGGGAAAGATAATTGCACAAACACTTGCCAGGCTATTAAGTTCTGAGATTAAGCAATGCAGGGCTGCTTTTGGAATTGGTGGGCCACACACTCTTCCGAATTTTAAAAAGATAATCCTGAATTCAGACATCGCTATTGCGCACGTCTGCCCGAAATATATGCTGGAGCATCTTGACAAGGAGCTTGTGATTCAAGCGCTGAAGCAGTCAATTCCAGAATCAGAATTAATAATCCTTGACTGGAAAGGGCTTGCAGAGTACAAAGAAAAGGTAAAAAGAATTTTGGATGAAGTGCTTAAGGATTTTGAAAATGATTTTGGAAAAAAAATTGAAATAAAGAAGACAAAAGATTTCTGATTATGATAGAAACACAAGATTGAATTCCCAATTTCTTTTTTTAATTCTTAATTCTTTTTTAATTATTATTTTTTAATGATTATTAAACCTCTATTTCCTTTCCATATGCCGGGATTATCAGCTCTGGTTTTATGATTCCTTCTTTCTTCAGCCTGCTGAATTCTTTAATCCCTTTTGTGTGTATTGGTATTACCTTCTTCAGGGTTGGTATGGAGTTTATCATTTCCACAATTTCGCTTCCTGAGGCGTGCCCTGTTGTGTGAACCTGATATGTTTCATTATGATTCACGCCGAGCACCTCCAGAAGATTATTCCTTATTTCCTCTCTCTGCTTCAGGTGCTTGTCAAAAGACTCGTGCGAGGAATGTATGTATATGCTGTTTTTTGCAAGGGACAACCCAAGCTGTTCGTATCCCTTCAGCCTGCTCAAGTCATATTCTTCACAGAAAAAAACGAACGCCTTCTGATTTTTCAGAAGCTCCTTGTAATCTATTCTGTTTATCTTAAGATTTTCATATGTCGTTTTTTCCCATGTCCTGCTTACCAAGCTGGCTTCTTCCATAACCATCATGTTTTCATTTTCAGTTACTGCAGGCATCAGCGCCCTGCTATTGTCCTTACTGCTGCCTTCGTAAAGCAAATCCCCTTTCCTTTGCAGGAACCCGCTATTTTCAAGCAAGAGAATGAGATGCGCCTGCGAGGGATTAATCACAAGCTTTCTATTGTTGTTCCCGGCTGCATTGTAAAACGACAATAGCCTGCTGTGGTCTCTCACAGGATAAACGCACATCACAAGCCCGTCTTTGCCATTAATTATTTCTTCAAGTCTTTTCTCAACATCGGATTCGGTGATGTTTTTTTCTTGCCTCTCGATGTAAGTTCCCTCTGTTATCAATGTGTCAATATTACGTTTTCTGCACTCCTCAAAAAATTTCAATGTTTTTTCAGGATTTCTGCCGTGCATCCTGAAATCAGCGGTGTATGCTATATTGTTGTAGATTAGGCCGTAAGAGTCAATTATTGAGTGGTCCACTTCAAAAGCATTCACGCCAGTTCCTTTTATCTCATCATCAGGTTTAAAGGTCGTTATTTTTCTTGGAATATTGTCCTTCTTTCTATGGCTTTTTTTCTGCTCGCTGTAGTCATGATAGCTTCCAAGCCCGGTTTCTGTGAAATGCTTGAGAATGAAGTTGCTCAATTCCCCGCAGAAAATTTCTATTTCCGGCTTTAGGAGTGGAACAAGCCCTATGTGGTCTATATGCCCATGTGTAAGTATTATCTTTTTAATGTCTGGCTCTCCCAAAAGTTCAGGGTAAGGTGATTCTTCTGTAATTACATAGTCCTCCCTGTATATGCCCTTTATTTTTGGTGCTAAGCCAAGATTAATCCATTCACCCATACCTATGCTCTTATGAGGAGCTCCAAATCCTGTGAAGAAAAAGGAATATCGCCTGAATGACAGTCCGAAATCCCAGAACATCTTGTTGTCCACAAGAATAATGTTGCCTCCGATTTCGCCCTTAGCCATTCTCTCATCTATTGCACGAGGCGCCTTTTCCCCAGGGTCAACATTCTTAAGCAGCCTCTCTGTGTAATCGGGAATCGGAATTCCGCCGTAAAACTTAAGTTTTGTCATAATGTTTCACAGAGTCAAGGAACGCCTTCAATTATATAAATTTTACTATTTAATAATGATAAATTAATTATTTAATAATGATAACTTAAGAATAAGAGAGTTCATGATATTTTTCTCTTTTTATAAAAAAATTTAAATAGCAATTAAAAAAATCATTTTAATG
>CAYQKJ010000133.1:0-2938 GCA_964418195.1 uncultured Methanosarcinales archaeon
GGATGAATAAAACTATTATTGAAAGATGAGAATTATAATTAATACACAACAGAAAACAAAAATATGATGAAGACATAATAAAAAAAATAGAAATTATAACTCGTTCAAAAAATATAACTAAGACAAAAAAATGAAAATATCATTGGCTCGCGATAATAAAATCAAATGAAAGAAAATTAAAAAATGAACAATTCAAATAAGAAAAGGGAAATGTGCAGAGGAATCTTATTATTAATTTTATGCACTGCGTTAACTATCATTTTATTGAAAGACGCTTCTGCAACACGCGTGGGAATAGCTCCTGCTTACATAAACGTGGACTACGAGCCGGGAGCAGAGAAGGACTCTGAAATCAGAATCTACAATACAGACGGCTCTGGCTTAAAGGCGCAATTAAGCGTAAGCGGTGATTTGACAGAATACATAACCTTGAATCAGAGCTCTGTTGAGCTAATGCCTGGAGAGCTTGTAAAACCGATTTCTGTAAAGATAATGCTTCCTGAAAGGATTGAGCCGGGGAATTATAAGTCAGAGATTAGTGCAACTGTGGTTTCTGAAGGCAATGGCACAGTAAGCACAGCAACTGTTGTTTCAATGCAGGTTTTCATGTATGTGCTGTCTGAAAAATATCTTGCAATCGAGCTTGAGATAAGTGGAGATGCAAAAAAGAATTTTGTAGTCAGTTACAAGAATATCGGGCAGAGAGATATCGCTAATGTAAGCACTGTAATAAGAATATTTGAAAATGAAATTGATGTCGAAGAGATAAAATTAAATGATTTTTCAATAAAAGCAGGCGCTTCTAAAATAGTTAGGAAAGCATACACCAATCACTTTGGAGATTATATGGCAAAAATTGCTGTAAATTATGACAACGAGGAAAAGCTTTTGGCAAAAAGTTTTGAGATAGGAAATAAGAATCTTGAAATAAAAAAAGTTGAACTCCCTGATTTTGAATTTGGAAAGATAAACAAGATTCTAGTTTATGCAGAGAGCAATTGGAACAGAAATATCACAATAAATCCGAAGATTGAGATAAGCTCCAGTAGTGGGATAATTGCAGTGATAAAGGCAAATCCTTTCATTATAGAAAAAGATGCTGCGATAGAATTCTATTGGGATGCCACAAATGTTCCGCAAGGAACTTATAATGCAAAAATTTCAATGGAATATGAGGGTTTTACTTCAGAAAGAGAGTTTGTAATTAATGTAAAAGAGAAAGAGGCTGCGCTTGAGACAAAAGAAAAAAGCGTATTCAAAAATTTAGCAAAGTATGGAATAATATTATTTGTAATCATTGTTGTTATCATAAGCTTTGTATTTACGAAAAACATAATTGTTTCAAAAGTGAACATCATAAAAATAAATTCTCTAATGAACAAGGCAGCCTGGCTTGCTGAGCGCGGACATTTGGAAAAATCAGCAGAAATATACGCCGAAATAAGACAGCTTTATGAAAAATTGAATGAGAAAGAAAAAGAAAAAATCTATAACAGACTAATAAAACTTTATAATTTCATAAAGACCGAAAAGGAAAAAGGCGGAAGGAGGCTGCATGTTTAATAAATGTGATTAATTATAAATCTGTTACTTTAGCTTGGAAGAATTCTGAATAAGATGAAGAATTTCGCATTAAGAGTTTGCATCAGCATTAAATTCTAAAAAATTAAGCATAAAAAAATAATAAGTTCAGCAAAAAAATAAAAAGTTAATCAGAAAATAATAAAAATCGTTTTACCTCATTTTTTTACCTTTATTACATGCTCGGCAGGCTTCATCTCCTTCCAAGCAAGCTCAAACATTTCTTCCAATGCAGAAGCAAAGAACGGAGAATTTATCCAAATACCAATGTCGTATGTTGGATGAACTTCTGCATCATCCATAACCATAAATGTGAGGTCCTTTCCGTCTACAATTGTAAACCTTGCCTTAGTTTTTGTATGCCTTATGTCCACAAACTTGCTAATCTCATTCACTGCTGCAGCACACTGCGGAGTTAATGATGCTGCAATTCTGACTTTAACGCCTCTTTTCTTTAACTTCTCAAAAACAGGCTTGAATCCCTCTGCCTTTCTCAAAAAGCCCTGTGTTGTTGTTATTATTGTGACTGATTTTTCAGCATTCAGCATGCTAGCTTCTAAGTGATTATAGAGGTTGTGCCTGCCCTTCAAGCTACCTGAAAGATCTGTTGGCTCTATAAGCTCTATTCCTTGCGAGTGCAATGATTTTAATTCATCAAGAATATCAGTTTCTTTTATGTTGTCAAGCCTCTTTATTTTTGTCTCTGCTTCTCTCAGCATATGCTTTTTAACCCGGTCAACAACTTCTTCAGGAGAAACTGCTAAGTATTTTATGGGTTTTCCAAACTTCATTATTACAAATCCCTTTTTCTCCAGAGATTCGAGAACATCATAGCTTCTTGATCTGGGAACATCAGCAATATCAGAAAGCTCCCCAGCAGTTGAAACCCCTCGGGAGAGAAGTGCTGTCCAAATCTTGACTTCGTACAAATTTAAAGAGAAATAAAGCCGCAGTTTGCTAAGAAACTCTTCTTTTACTATCATTTTATAGGCCTCCGTTTTTGTTATTGGAAAATACTAAAAAATCAACAAAAGTAAAAAAACTACTAGTTAATATATCTTATGCTTTTTATCGCCCACCCCTAAGACTCAGGTATATTTTAGCATATCTTATATATAAATCTTTTCTATTTTGTTACTGTCAAAACAGAACGAATATTTAAACTTTGTATTTAGGAATAACAAAAGTTTACCTTTCTAAAATTTAGACACGCTAAAAAGCTTCTCAGCATCAGAATCTCAGCTGAAAACTTATAAAAAAGTTAAAAATATTCTAAAAAAAATTTTCAAAAGATTAAATTAAAAAGAAATAGCTAGAAAAAAATTTAGCTGTTAAAAATTTAATGAGAAAACCATAT
>CAYQKJ010000134.1:0-2900 GCA_964418195.1 uncultured Methanosarcinales archaeon
ATATTTAATCTTTTTGGTTTGACATTTATAAAATCTTTTATCTTTCTTTTTATTAAAAATTTATTTTTTATTAATTTCGATAAAAATCGAAATATTTATAAATAAGCCATTATTTATTTAGAAATATGAAAAGAACAGAGGAAGTTTTTAGGGAAATTTTGTACCAATCTTTTGAAAAAAAGAATAAAGTTCTCACACAGATGCAGCTCTCAAAAGAACTTAGGATGTCTCTAAGCAATGTAAATCTTGCTCTGAAACAGTTGGAGAAGATGGGTGCTGTGAACATAAAACAGAGAAACTTTCATGTAATAAATGCAAAGAAGATTCTCTATTACTGGGCTTCTGCAAGAAATGTTGAGAAAGACATTATTTACAAAACGAGGATTGAGCTTTCTGTTCACGAGATTGAAAATAAGATGCCCGCTGATATTGTTTTTGGAGCGTATTCTTCCTGCAGATTCAAATTCAAAGAGTCGGCTGCTGATTACTCAGAGGTTTATGTTTATTCAGATGATTTAACGGAAATTAAACGGAGATTTCCTGAGAACAACAAGCTTCCAAATCTTTTTGTTCTGAAAAGCGATTCAAACATTAGAAATTATGGGAATACTACAACAATCGCCAATACTTTCGTTGATCTGTGGAACCTGAAGGAGTGGTATGCTAAAGAATTCATAAAAATTTTGGAGGAAAAACTAAATGAATTACTGGAATGATGCAATAACTGAGAAGAGCTGGAAGAGGTTGCAGGATATAAGGGGAAAATTCAAGTTCACTCTTATAGGCGGCTGGGCGGTCTATCTTTGGACTAAAAACATGAAATCAAAAGACATTGACGTTGTTGTGGGCTTTGAGGACCTGAACTACTTGAAACTGCATTATGACTTGAGAAAGAATGACAATTTAAAGAAGTATGAGATAAAAACTGAAGATGTGGACATAGATGTTTATGTGCCTCATTATTCAAAACTTGCAATTCCTGCTGAGGAAATTGGAAAGCACAGCAGTATGATAGAGGGGTTTCAAGCAGCGAATGCAGAAATTCTTCTAATACTGAAACAGGGCGCTGAAATTGATAGGAGACAAAGCGAAAAGGGAGAAAAAGACAGAATAGACATTATGAATATCGTGTTAAACGCAGATGTAGACTTCAAGAAATACAGTGAAATGATAAAGCGATACAATCTTGATGCATTGAAGAATAATCTGATACAAACGATAAAGGGATTCAAGGATTACAAGTACCTCAGCCTGAGCCCAAGAGAATTGAAAATAAAAAAGGAATTGATTTTGAAAAAATTAGAGCGATTATAAGAACAATAAAAACATAAATTCTTTTTTGTCCCAAGGCAGTTACTTAATTTTCTGACGGGTTTTTGTCTCAATGCAGTATTGAATATCCTTTTGTCCCTCACTGGTTTAAATGGTTTAAAAGATTTCTGTGAAGCAAGATAATGATTATAAAGAGATAATTGGAGTATGAAAATGTTTAAATATAAAGGGAGTGATTTAAAAGTCAGTAACTAAATTATTTTGCTACTTGGCGATTATCATTAGGTGATAGCATTAATGGTAGTAATTTAGTATCAATCACGCGAGTAGTGAAAGAGAGTGATTGAGCAAAAGAGGTGAATATTATTGGCGAATATAATTAAAAGTTTATTTTCCGAAAAGAGGATAAAGAATGAATTTTTCATTAACGAAGGCAGCAATTTTTGTATTGGCAATTTTCTTTGTAGTCGTGAATATTTCTAGTTCTGTTTCTGCATCCAGCATTGTGTTATGCCCTGGTTCAAGCAATAATTGCTGGGCGCCTGCTGGAGAATGCCCTCTTCTTCCCGAAATCACAATAAATTATCCGATGGACGACTATCTCTACAACACAAACAAGGTTCCAATAGATGTGCAGGTTCAGGAGCAGGTTCAGGAGATGAAGATTATATCTCCGTATTCTGAAACATTGTGCACAAACTGCCAGTCATACCAGGGCTTGTCAAGGGATTTGACAGATGGCTCTTATCAGTTCTGCATAAAGGTTACTACAACTCCAAAAGGCCCGTGCCAGGGAGGCAGCTATTATCCATTCACAGTTACCAAATGCGTGCATTTTGAGGTCAGCACAAAGAGACTGCCAATCATACTTGATTATAATCCAAAAGACAATTCAGTCATAACAGGCGCAAACAATGAGGCGTTCTGGATAAGATACAATGAATCGCAGCTGAAGAACGCCAGTTTAATATTCAGAAAGATTGGAGAAGATACCTATTACATACTTACAAAAACTGACTGCCCTTCAGGCAGCAATGCAGAGTGCACAATTAATGTAGACCTCTCTGCCTACAAAAATCTGGACAAGATTGAATTCTATTTCAGGCTGATAAACATTCTGGGTGGAGTTGAATTCTCAAACCACAGCACAGCCACTATTGTCAGAACCCTGTCTTCTTTTGAAATCCTATCTCCTATTGAAGGAAATGTTTATGCTTCAACAACAGTGCCTCTTGATGTGTGGGTTAACGGCACTGTAAAATACATTAAAAAGTCGCTTGATGGAGTTTCATACACCACATTATGCTCTGACTGCAGCAGATACAACGGCACAATAACAGCAGGAGAAGGTTCTCATTCATTAAAGATACAGCTGACAGATTACAGCAGCAACTCTGTTGGCAGAACTGTCAATTTCAAGGTGGATTCAAAAGCGCCTGTTATTTCAAGCCAGACTCCTGCAAATAATGCCTATGCCTTGGAAAATACCTTATTTACTGTGCAATACACTGAAGATTATCTCAAGGAAATAATGCTTTACATCATCAGAGATGTTGGAAAGCCGAATGAGAGTGTAGAGGAATATCTGCTTGATGGATGCCCTTCAGGCACTTCAAAGAGCTGCTCAA
>CAYQKJ010000135.1:0-2843 GCA_964418195.1 uncultured Methanosarcinales archaeon
TTCGTGAAATCCCACGAACTACTCCTCCTTGTGTTGGTTTTTCCGTGGGACTTGCGTAGCAATGTCACACTTGCTCTTGCGTGTCGACTGAGCATAACCAGTCGAGCGTAACCAATTATTTTGAACCCGCGACCACCTGATTAAAAGTCAGGTGCGCTAATTTACCCATGCTTTTGCATTCGCAAAAGCATCCCAGGCTGCGCTACCGGCCCAGAGCGCCCTGGCCGGGACTTTCACAAACCCTTTTGATTTTGCGTCTGATTTTTGCGTCAGCAAAAATCCCGAGGAACGCGCACGCAGTGAAGCGTTCCGCATTCCGTCAACGCTTTTCCTTTAGGAAAAGGGTTGTTTTGAACCCGGGTCGAAGCCTCGACAGGGCTTCATGATAGGCCGCTACACTACCAGGGCATTATTCTAAAATGCTTGATGACAGGTTTGATGATGAATTGCTCTGAAATAATAGGATACAAATGATAGCGATACTCCTCTGAAAAAATTGATTTGGTGATTGCATAACTCAAGCAAAATCCTTGATTTTTGCTTTCTGGAAGTTGAGAAAAGAAAATTATCTGTCATCATGATTATCTCTTTAAAAGCTCTTGAGGTTGGAGAGGCTGCTGGAATTGATATAACATGCTGGAAATTTAGCTATGCCATTCACTATTTTTTGAGAGTAGTTTTGAACTCCTTTTTAAATCTTTTGGTTTTTGCGACAAGAATGCATTGAAAGCTCTTTCTTATGGTATTCTGCTTTTAAATCTCTGATTTCTTTCAATAAAGTATTCAATTAAATCGCTATTTGAATTAATGTGAATTCAGAAAAAAATATCCCCGCCCCCGGACTCGAATTTCCCAAACTTATCAGACCTTTTTTTTATCGTGGGGGTTCGCTTTACGCAGTAAAGCAAAAACCCGCACAGCTCGATAAAGCCTGATAAGGCTTTCCAGGAACCTTCCGGTATCGGCTGTCTCATTTTCATTCATTCTCAATCAGAGTTGTCGATGAGAAACTACAGCCGGACGCTCTAACCATTGAGCTAGGCGGGGTCAATAAGCAGATTGAGATAATATCTTTATAAATTTTTTTGTTTTGAAAATTCTTATCTGCATTTTCTTTCTTGTCCAAATTTTCTTCCCTGTATGCAATTTTGTTATCTGCATTCCATGCTGAAGTTTAAAAAAATAAAATCAGAAAAAGAGCAAAAAAGAAAAAAAGAATTAGAAAGAGAATTTATTCCTCTGGTGATTCAGCCACTTCCAGCCTAATCTTGTTTGATGTTGTTATTGATTCCTTGTTCCTGTAGATGTATTTCACAACTACAGGCGGAAGCGTGAAGTAGCCGATTATGCTCAGCTTTGCCCTCACCTTGTAGCTTATCACTCTCTCCTCAAGCCTGTCTAATGTTCCCAAGTCCCACTTTATCAGCGTGCCCCTGATAGCGTGCTTTGATATTGATTCCGGCTTTAATGTTCCTGCTTCAAAATTCTTCTCAATATCAGCAATGTCTGGGACAGCGTCAACAACTTTAACGCCTTCTATGCTCTTGGTTGTTCTGTTTCTCAGGCTTACCAGAACCTTGAGCTCTGAAATTCCGCCTTCCTTCATTCTTGTGATGCCCGCCTTTTTTCTCACAACAATTGGGCTTCTGAAATAGTAATATATTATTATCAAGGCTGCTGTTATTAGCAGCAGGAGCACAAATCCCCTGTAAGTCTTAGCCATAAGAATTTCAGTTTGCGCCTGTGCTTCCAGTTGAATCGGCCATGCAAGATATTTTTCATTGTCAATAGTCATCCACTTTGCCTTGGGATTTGTTCTCAGGAAGAGGTTTGTGAAGAAGTCAACTTTTCTTTTTACAATGTATGAGCCAGCCTCGTTTCCTGTGTTCATAACAGTTATTATAGTGTCTGTCCTAAGGAAGCGATTCTTTACTGTCTGGCTCTCTTCAAATGCAGAATACGGCACTATACTGAAGCTCTTCCTGTCCAAAGCATTTACAAGGATGTCGTCAGAAGTATAAAGTCTTACAATGAGCGCATCCTCAGCAGGCGCCTGGGCAGGATTCAAGTTGATTACGAAGCTGAACATCTTTTTCTCAAGGGTGTCTAAATCAACAATTTTCTCCTCAGAGAAGAGCCCAAGTTCATCAGACATTTGCAGTTTCAGCCCTGAACGCTTTGCCGGCATCCTGTTTTCAATGCTTACTGTAATTTTAATCGGCTGCTGCGGGTTAATATCTTTAGTGATAACATTATTCTGCGAAATATCAGCTCCCATCTTAGTTGTCAGGGCATACTGCTGTCCATAAGGAACTGCTGTTACGAAAACAGGCAGGATGATGCTCTGCTCATCTCCTGTAGCACCTGATTTTACAGTCATAATCATATTGTATCTTCCATAACTCATTAGAATGATTGGCATTATTTTTACAGTGGTTGAGCTTGCGGACAATGCTTTCACATCCATTCCGCTAAACCTGTCAGACAAAGGATCAGTCTGAATAGACCATCTCGGGTCATTCACAAAAGAGAGCCTGTAGGAATCTGAGATTGACATCATGTTTTGAATTGTGACTTCAAAGGTTGCCGGCTCAAATAAATTTGCTTTGTCATCAATTGCCTTATAGCCGATTTTGAAACTTTCTGCAGAAGCAGATGCTGCAATCATAGCGATGAAGCAGAATGCCATTAACATTGCCAGAAAAAACTTCTTATGCATATACTATCACCCTTTATTTTTTTGAAAATAGTTTCAGCTCAAGCCAATTTTATTGCTGAAATTTTATTGCTGATTTTATTATTAAAAATTATTATAGTGTTATACTGTTTTGTGAGTTTACTAC
>CAYQKJ010000136.1:0-2836 GCA_964418195.1 uncultured Methanosarcinales archaeon
TATTATATCAGTAGCTCCTGCAATCATTCCAAAAGCCCATGCAAAGAACCTTGAAAGCTGTATTGGAATCGAGGCAAAAGCAACAGAAAAATCCTTTTTTTTAAGTGCATAGAAGAAGAAAGGGAGAGTCAGCAGGATTAAAATTAAAAAGATTGCTAATGGAAAGAAAAATAATTTTTTGAAAAACAATAAAGGCGAACTTATTATGAATAAAAATGAGAGTGGTATTGTGATAAGCGTTGATAAAGGAGTATAGGATTCGCCTTTAATTCTGCTCTTAAATTTGTTATACATGTAAGTTCTTGCGCGTGCATGTCTGAACTGCTCCTTAAGAAATCTAAAGAACTTTTCTGGATGATAATGATACACAATTGCTCCTGGTGCAAACATGATTTTCTTCCCGAGTTTTCTTATTGAAAAACATAAATCAAAATCCTCTGCAGTCGGCTTTCTGTAGGTTTCATCAAAGCCGCCTGTTTTTTTCAGCAAATTCTTTTTAAAAGCAATTGAAAAACTGCCAGTGCCCTCAATCTCTCTTTTGAAGCGAGAGTGGCGCATCTCAATGTCCAAGCCAACATATCTTGCAAGCAGGCTATATTTGTTTTCAGTCCTATAAGTTCCTCCTACAGCGCCGACATTCTTGTCAGAAAATGGCTTTGCCATGGCTTCCAACCAATTAGAAACCGGCCTGCAGTCAGAATCTATGAACGCAACAATCTTTGCCTTTGCATTTTTCCAGCCTGTGTTTCTTGCAGCAGCAGGCCCTTTGTTCTTCTGCCTTATCACTTTTATACCTTGCTTTTTGTATCTTGCAAGAATTTTTGGAGTAGAATCAGTGCTTCCATCATCAACAACTATTATTTCATAGTTTTTCCTTGTCTTCTGGCTAAGAAGTGCATTGATGGTTTTCTCTATTGTTTTTTCACTATTGTAGACCGGAACAACAATAGACACGTCAACCATTTTCAAATCGTCTCTTAAAAATTTAGTTTTATTGTTATTAATTTATTTGATAATTATCAGATAACATATTTATTTTATGTATTTTTTATCTCTGATTCTACAGATGTCATCTTAGTTATTAATTTTTATTATCAAATGAAAATAGGTTTATCCCAAAAATATTTTTAAAAGCACAGTATCTAATCAACTGTTTCAAAGAGGCTTGTCTTTTTCCCCTTTCTTTGCTTGTTTTCTTTTCAGATAATCTGCAAATCTGAAAAATCCCCCTGCCTTTCTTTTCAAGTCAGCAAAATCCTGCACAGTTAAGAGATGGTATAAAATCTTTCCGGGCCTTAAATAAAAATCTTTCAGTCCTTTGTCAATCAGCCTGTTCATCTCTGCCGTGCTCAGCTGAGGATAATTTAGTATTGTTCCCTGCTCATAATTGTCATCCACCCATTCTGTCCAATCCTTTGGAACAATATAATCCTTTTTCTTAGCCCAATTATAAAATTCTGTTCCTGGATAAGCAACAACTCCTGAAAACTGAATTGTATCTAAAGGCAGCGACTTAGCAAGTCTTATTGTGGCAAGAGCTTGTTCTTTTGTCTCATTAGGAGCTCCTATCATAAAACATCCGTGCACTTTTATTCCTGCCTTTTTTGCATTTATTGTAAAATCTCTTATCTGTTTCAAAGTTATGTCCTTTTTTACAGCGTCCAATGCTATCTGTGTTCCAAACTCTGCTCCAATAAGCAACATCCTGCAGCCAGCCTTTTTCATCAGCCTGAAAGTGTCGAAATTCCTTATGGTGTCAACTCTGGCATTGGCAGACCAAGTTACATCCAATTTATTTCTGAGAATTTCCTTGCATATTGCCCTTACATGGGCTTCGGAAGCAGTAAAAGTATCTGTTTCAACCATTATCTCCTTTATCTGCGGGAACAAATTCAAATCATACTCTATTTCTGCAACCACGACCCTTGGATGCTTCAGGCGAAGCTTTCTGCCAAAAGTAACCTGTGTTTCCCTACAGAAGGTGCATCTTCCAAAACAGCCTCTGGCAGAAATCAGGGTTATGAATGGATAAAGGTTGCCGCCATTAAAATACCATTCTGGCTTTATGTGATGCCATGCTGGAAAGGGAAGCTCATTAAAATTCAGTATCGGAGGTCTGGCATGATTGTGCTTTATTTTGCCTTTTTCATAATAAGAAAGCCCAAGAATATTTCTCACAGATATTCCTGATGCAATATCCCTTAAGGTATAATCTTCTTCTCCTCTCGCAATCATATCCACGCATCCTTTTGAAATCCTATTAGCAATTTGAAAGGTATTGTCAGGAACAGCAGAAGCATGCGCTCCCACTAAAACAGTCTTTGAGCCGTAATCCTTTGCAAGCTTCGCATAGCTTATATCATTGTAAATGCTGGGAGTTGTTGTATGTATAACAGTAAGCTCTGGCCGGAATTTTGAAATGATTTTCTCAACATGTGCTTTAGGCATATTGAGTGCTGCCCCGTCTACAAATTTTACTTCATTCTCTCTTTCAAGAACAGCAGTTGCAGTAAGCATGTGTTCAGGATGTCTCTGCACTCTGCCTCTGCTTCTAGTGGCCCATCTGGCTGACTTGCAGAAATCCTTCACATAAGCCGGATTTAGCATTAATACTTTCATGAACAAAAAGCAGAACAAAACCTTTTATAAATTTAACTAAAATAACTGCTTACGCTCGACTGGTTACGCTCAGTCGACACGCAAGAGTAAGTGGGACGTTGCTGCGCGAGTCCCACGACAAAAAGCAGCGTAGTGAGCGTAGTTCGTAGGATTTCACGAAGTGAATATCCCACTTAAGTCCATTTACGGGATTAGGCAAATCCCCTGGTTACGCTCA
>CAYQKJ010000137.1:0-2794 GCA_964418195.1 uncultured Methanosarcinales archaeon
TTATTTGCATTATTTTTTATAATTATTAATAATTTTCCTTATCCTCTAATCATCCCTATTTTTCACTCTGGCTTTTTTATTCCTGCATAAACTGCCTTTCCTTCCTTGTTCAATTCCTCCTCTATCCTGAGCAATTGGTTGAGCTTTGCTGTTCTTTCGCCCCTGCATGGCGCTCCGAGTTTTATCTGCCCTGTGCCCAGTGCAACAGCAAGGTCTGCTATGAAGGTGTCCTCTGTCTCTCCGCTTCTATGGCTCACCATGACATTCCATTTATTTTCCATGGCAACTTTTGCAGCATTTATTGCTTCTGTAACTGTCCCAATCTGATTCACCTTGAGCAGCAGGGCATTGCACGCCCTTCTCCTGACTGCCGCCTTTATCCTCTTTACATTTGTAACCAGCAAATCATCTCCAACAACCTGAATCTTATTTCCATATTTTTCATTAATCCTTGCAGTCAGTTTTCTAAAAGCAGAAAAGTCATTCTGCTCAAAAGGATCCTCAAGTGAAATTATCGGATAGGTTTCAACAAGCTTCAGATAATAGTCAAGCAGCTGCTCTGCAGAATATGCTTTTTCATTTTTAAGGCGGTATTTTCCCTCTGAAAAAAATTCTGAGGCAGCAGAGTCAATTGCCATTTTCACCTTTCCAGAATAGCCTGCAGCTGATATTGACTCTTCCAAAAGATTAAGCGCTTCCTCTGCTGTTGAAATCTGCGGAGCAAACCCGCCCTCATCTCCGACATTGACAGAGGAGATTCCAAACTTCTCCTCAAGCTTTTTTCTGAGAATGTGGTATGTTTCAGAGAGCATCTCAACTGCCTCGCTGAAGGATTTTGCCCCTGAAGGAACAATCATGAACTCCTGAATCTTCAGGCTTGAGCCCGCATGCTTTCCGCCGTTAATCACATTTGAGAATGGAACAGGCAATGGAAAATTGTCTGGAAAGACTTCAGAATTTTTTCTTGTAATAATATTAAGATATTTGTAAAGCTGAAGCTTGGATGCCTGTGCAGCTGCCCTTGAGCATGCCATGCTCACAGCGAGCATTGCATTTGCCCCTAATTTTGATTTATTTTGAGTTGCATCAAGCCTTATCATTAATTTGTCAACATTCTTCTGCTGCTTGCAGTTCATGCCGATTATTTTTGGAGCTATTGCCTGCTTTATGTTGGTTATTGCCTTGCTGACTCCCTTTCCCAAGTATCTCTTGTCATCATCTCTTAGTTCAAGTGCTTCATACATTCCTGTAGAAGCGCCGCTTGGAACAATTGCCCTGCCCAATGCCTTGCTTGTTGCAACATCTGCCTCTACAGTCGGATTGCCCCTCGAATCCAAAACTTCCCTGGCGTCTATGCTGATTATTTTGAATCCTGCCATAAGCATCACTTCTCAGATAACTTCATGCATAATTCTAATGCAAATCCACCCCTAAAACCAATTTTAAACTTAATATATTATAAAGGTTGCGTTTCTACTTTGCAGTTGATTTTCAGAAATCCCTGCTCTCGCAAACATTTAAATATTTGCTGTCCTTAATTTTCCTTAAGTTTGGGGGATGGCTATCATATGAAAGGAAAGTTCGTGATGGTTGATGGACTAGATGCTTCTGGAAAAAGCACAATAATCCATGCTCTGGAAAACTGGGCGAAAAGCCACAACATGAAAATTCTCAACATTGAAAACTATTTTGAGGAAAAGAAGGACTTTCCAACCCAGGAAGACCTCAACAATTGCGATGTGATTGTATCTTCAGAACCAACCCCGTTCTATGTGGGAAAGGCAATCAAGGAAGAACTGGTGAACCAGTCTGAAAGGGATTATTCTGTAATGTCTGTTGCGCAGGCATTCGCCCTTGACAGGGAAATCCTCTACAAGAGGCTGCTGATACCTGCATTGAAGCTTGGAAAATTTGTCTTCCAGGAAGGGGGCATAGTGACTTCTTTCATCTACCAGCCTGTGCAGGGAAGAATTTCATTGAATGACTTGATGCATCTGCCTGGAAACAAGCTGGCTTTGGAAAACGCTCCGGATTTGTTGATAATAACAAAGGTTGACCCTGAAGTTGTGATGCAGAGAATTGAGCAGCGCAACAAGAAGCGCTCAATATTTGAAAACCTGTTCTTCCAGAGAAAGCTGAGTGAGCGCTATTACAGCATGTGGCTGAAGCAGCTGTTTGAGAACTTTAATTCCACAGTCGCTTATATTGACACAAACCCGCCCAAGCTTGTTGATGAACTGAGCAGGGAAGTGACTGCGCTGTGGGACGATTTTCTGAAGAAGAAAGTAGCAAGCGCTCAAAGCGGTGATGTGCAAGAAAAAAATGTGCTATAAAATAACGAGGTGAAATTTATGAACAGAACATTGAAGATGGTTTTATTCGGGTTTTTGACCTGGCTGATTCCTTTTCTGTTTGCGTTTTTGTTCTATTCCAAAGAAGGAACGCTGCTCATTGACATATTTTTGTTCAAGTCAATAATGCTGATAGTGGGCTCTGTTGTAGGAGCTTTTTTATTGGTGTCCTACTTTAAGAAATTAAAAAAGAATCAGCTCAAGGAAGGAATTATAATAGGCATAGTGTGGTTTGCAATGGATATACTCCTTGACTTAATCATCTTGGTGCCGATGTCCAAGATGGGCATAGGGGCATATTTTGCACAAATCGGCATCAGATACCTGACAATTCCCATTATGAGCATTGCAATTGGCTATGTTGCGAAGAAGTGAGTGTTGCAAAAAGCAGATGGAAAATACTTTTTTGTTAATTTCTTTAATTTTCCATCACTTTCAAACAT
>CAYQKJ010000138.1:0-2779 GCA_964418195.1 uncultured Methanosarcinales archaeon
GATAAAGAATGTTAGAAGATGTTATAACACTGGTTCTTGCTGGAGGAACTGGCACGAGACTGATGCCGCTTACAGAAGTAAGGGCAAAACCAGCAGTTCCATTTGGAGGAAAATATAGAATAATAGATTTTACGCTAAGCAACTGCATAAACTCCAAACTTTTCAAAATATATGTGCTGACCCAATATAAGTCACATTCTCTAAACAATCATCTTGCTTACGGCTGGTCTTTTTTTCCAAGAGCGCTTGACCAGTTCATTGAAAATGTGCCCGCGCAAATGAGAACTGGTGAAACATGGTATTTGGGCACAGCAGATGCTGTAAGGCAAAATATTGATTTGATAAAAAGATGGAGCCCTAAGCACGTGCTAATACTTTCAGGAGATCACATATATAAGATGGACTACAGAAAGCTGCTTGATTTTCATGCGGAAAAAGGAGCAGATCTCACTATATCTGCAGTAAGAGTGCCTGTCAAGGAAGCTAGTGATTTTGGAATCATACAGACAGACAAAACACAAAAAGTCATTGATTTCGAGGAAAAGCCAAAAGAGCCCAAGCCGATGCCTGAAAACCCAAATTTTGCGTTCTCCTCAATGGGTATTTATGTATTTAATTATGAAACTCTTGAAAGAGTGCTTCAAGGAAATGAAATGGATTTTGGGAAGAACATAATCCCGAAAATGATTAAAACTGACAGGGTTTATGCTTTTGATTTCAACAAAGACAATAAAATAAGCGACTATGAATACACAACAGAAAATGGAAAGAGGAGGAAAATACTTAAGGAAAGAACAGAAGATTCCGGTTATTGGAGAGATGTTGGGACATTAGCTGCTTTTTGGAATGCCAACAAGGATTTGGTGGGCATAAAACCTGAATTCAATTTGTATGGAGAACTCTGGCCTATACACACTTACCAAACGGTTCGACCTCCTACAAAAACTGTTTTTGACGAACCAGGCAGAATAGGAGAGGCAATAAATTCGCTTGTATGCGAAGGAGTTATAATAAGCGGTTCAAGAATTGAGCAATCAATAGTTTCTTCCGGAACATATGTTCATAGTTATTCTGATATAATTGCTTCTGTGATTATGGGAGGAGACCCAGGCAAGGAAACATCAATTGGAAGATACTGCGAAATAAAAAATGCAATAATAGACAAGAATGTTGAGATCGCCCCAAACACAACGATTGGATATAATATTAATGAAGACAAACAGAGAGGATTCACAGTTGCAGAATTGGACGATAAAGGCAGCTATATCACAGTAATTAGGAAAGGAAGTATTATCAAATAATTTAATCTCCCAATTTAATCTGCTTTTTACTCTCCCCTGTACTGCATCTTTTTTTGTTCTGACAATTCCGATGAACTGATTCCAGGCATTGCCTCTCCAAGTTCATGCCAATCCTTAATGACATTTTCTGGACAATCCCAGTAAGTAGTTGCTGCAACTATGGCTTGTGCTGTTTTTTTTGGCTCTGCTGATTTAAATATTCCAGAGCCGACAAAAACCCCGTCAGAGCCGAGCTTCATCATTAGGATGGCATCAGCAGGTGTTGCTATGCCGCCTGCAGCAAAATTCACAACAGGCAGAGTGTTAAATCCTCTTTTGTCATAGCATATATTTGCCACTTCGCGCACAAGATTTTCTGTAACCCCGTATTCTAAAGCAATTTCTTTCAAGAAGTTGTTCTTGATTTTATTCATTACATATTTTCCAAGATTCAAATAGCTTCCGACAAGCGCATCAATTGTATCTTCAGCATTTCTCTGCTTTAGGCTATTCAATGCTTCAACTGGCATTTTATTTTCTCTGAAAAATTTCAGGAGCTCATCATACAAGCCAAGTATTCCCTTCTGTTTGTAGTAATTATCCAGCTTGAGCATGCCGGCAATATTTGCAATGCTTTTAACAACGGAATCAGCGTTTCTCGATTCAAGCCAAGTTACAAAATCTTTAACTTCACCATAATTATTTGTTTTTTTCTTATCTGCACTCCCTTTTAAGTAGAGCTCAATTTCATTATATCCTGCCAGCAGTGCAATCTCTCTCCTTATTGTGCGCATATGGTAAACCGCCTGGTTTATGTCACCTGTGCCTGCTTCGCCCTTTGTCCTTATCATGGAAGCACCTTCTTCTATTCTTCGTAATGCTTCTCCAAGATTACGAGCGCCGCATACAAAAGGAATTTTGTATTTGTTTTTGTCAATATGATATTCATTATCAGCAGGAGTCAGCACTTCTGATTCGTCAATAAAGTCAATACCCTCTCCAATAATAGATTCTATGTCTGCCTCGCCATAATGCCCAATCCTGACTTTTGCCATAACAGGAATGCTTACTGCTTCCATAATCTCTTTTATCTTGTCTGGCTGGGCCATCCTCGCGACTCCGCCTTCTTTCCTGATATCAGCAGGTACTCTTTCTAACGCCATCACAGCAACACCACCTGCTTCTTCAGCTATTTTCGCCTGTTCTGCACTTATTACATCCATTATCACTCCACCCTTGAGCATTTGAGCAAGTCCTCTTTTAACATTAACAGTTCCCTTTTTCCTTTCTGACTCTTCGTTTTCAGGCATATTTTTCACCCCGCATTGATTTTTATCTCACCTATGTATATATTAAATTTTATTCTTTTAATAGTTTTCTTAAAGAATATGGCTTTTGTTGATTTTTATAAATTAAAAATCGTTAAAATATTTTCTGTCAAAATATGTTTTGAATCGCTTAAAAACAAAAAATTTAAAAATAGTAATGTGGCTATATAG
>CAYQKJ010000139.1:0-2774 GCA_964418195.1 uncultured Methanosarcinales archaeon
AGTTACTATTTAGTGATTAATTTATTATATTACCGTTTTGATATTTTGGAATATTTTTGATATATTTATTCAGAAAAATTATATATTATTTCTTTGCACGGATTAAATGTTCGATTGCTGGTATATACTGTTCGCCCCAATCATAATTAGAAAGCAAAGTTTTAGTAACTTTAAGATCTCTAAGCGTTAGTTCTTTATAGTCCTTCCCGTGATAGCCCTCGTTTGGCCCGTAATAGGCATAATTAAGATCTCCTCCTGGCAGCATCCAATTGTTTTCCCCTGATTTGATTCCCTTTAATATTTTTTGTGCTAATGCTATTCCAGAGGAATCCCCTAATCTGAGAAGAAAGTTAATCTCTGCCAGATTGTGATTAAGCGAAGCATGAGCTATGACTGAAGGTTTTTCGCTCCATGAGTAGTCAGCAACAAGAATGCCATCCCCGACTATCCATCTATATTTATTCACATGAGTTAAAAGGTAATCTTGATATTTTCGTGCAGCCCACAAATCTGCAGGTTCATTAACAGACTGCCCAACACTGACCAAAAAATCACCTAAGTCTGTATTGAAGCGCGTATCATAGAATTTTTCGCCAAAATCGTATAATTTTTTTAGATAAGAGCTGGCAGGTTGGGTATACATTACTTTATTGGCAGAAATGAGTTGAACATACACGAGCGATACCAGCTGAGGATAATAATAAAATGCCCAGCCAAGGTCTTTTCTTAACCAAACATTCTTGCCGCCATAATTCCCATTTAAAACAGAAAAGTCCCAGTAAGGAGACGGAGTTAAAAACCATCCTGTCGTATTGTATCCTGATATTGGAGTTGAGTAAATGCCTTCTGGAGTAAGGGCTCTGTTTTTGAATAGAGATGCCCAATTAAACATATATTCTAGCTTTACTGCAGTTCCTTTTCCTTCAAGCCACCAATAGAAACCAGTCTCTCCATTGTTAATTTTGATGCTAAGAGCTTTGTCAGATATATCTGTCTGTTTCGATACTTCAAATCCGTTTTTAACGTATTTTCCAATGATAGTTCTCCCAACTCTTTGCATTTCTTTGTTTGCTTGAGGTATAACAATAGACTTATTTGATATTTTTGCTAACCTTGCAGTCACTCCATCTTTAAACTTGTATTCAATAATATATCCGTTGCTGGACCAAGTTTTATTAAGAGTGGCAGTTTTGTAATTAAAATTGTAGGAATTGATTTTTGCATTCTCAACTTCAATTATTTGAGTTAAGGCAGAATTCGGCTGGTTCTCAATAAGACACGAAGAAAGGTTTGTTGAATTTGCTTTTGGAAAATTGCGTTCTTCAGTTTTTATGCTTTTCGGAACTGAAAATGTAAGAGTACTCATAATTCCAAGTCCTGCAAGGAAAAGCTTTGCCCTCTTCATTGCATTTCTTCTTTTCTTGGAATTTTTTTCATATGTATAAGAAGTATCATTCTCTGACTTTTCAACTATATAATCAAGCTTATCCATACCAGTAAATATGCAGTTCTGATATTTAAACCTTTTGTCTTTGTAATCACTAAATTGTAGTTAATATTAAAATGAGAAACTTAGTTAATAAAAATATGTGGAACTGTGGCTTAAAAACTGTGCTTTGCTTTTGCATTAGCGCTTTGCCCAGCGCATATAGAAAATAGAGAAAAAGAAAAAATGGAGAAAAGAATACAGAAAAGCTTTTTATATGAATAACAAATTCTTCTGATGATGGTAAGTCCTCAACTCAAGAAGATGCTTGAGAAGCAGAACTATGCTGTGTTTGGAAAGCATGCTGCTGTCAAGATATGCACCTGGACGAAAAAATCCATAAGAGACGAAGATTTCTGCTATAAGCAGAAGTTCTATGGGATAAGAAGTCACCTATGCTGCCAGATGACTCCTGCAGTTGACTATTGCCCTAATAGCTGCGTGTTCTGCTGGCGTGCAGTTGAACTGACTTCAGGGGCAAAAATGGATGATGATTTTGACAGCCCTGCTGAAATAATAGACAGCAGCATTCAGGCGCAGAGGAAGCTGCTCTCAGGATTCTTTGGAAATGAAAAAGCAAACATCAGAAAACTGAAAGAGGCGCAGGAGCCGATGCATTTTGCAATATCTTTGGCAGGAGAACCAGCTTCATATCCGAAACTTGACGAGCTTATAGGAGAGCTTCACAAGAGGGGAAAAACCACTTTTCTAGTTACAAACGGGCAGTTTCCAGAAGTGCTTGCCAAGCTTAAGAATCTGCCGACCCAGCTCTATATTTCACTGACAGCCCCTGATGAGGAAACTTACAGAAAGGCAGCAAGGCCTGTGTTCAAAGATGCATGGCAGAGGCTGATGAAATCATTGGAGATTATGAACAAGATAAGGGATAAAACCAGAACCACCCTGAGACTGACTCTTGTAAAGGGTGTGAATATGCATTCTCCTGAAAAATATGCCGAGTTCATAAAAAAAGCGAATCCGCTGTTTGTAGAGGCGAAGGCATACATGTTTGTGGGGTATTCAAGGCAGCGCCTCAAGATGAGCAACATGCCATTGCATGAGGAGATAAAAAGTTTTGCCCAGAAAATTGCAGAAGCAAGCGGCTATAAAATCATAGATGAAAAAGAGAACAGCAGGGTAGTGCTTCTTATGCAGAAGGACTTTGCAGGAAGAATTATGAAGTTTAAATGACAAGAAAAATTATAATTTAAAAAAAATTCTTTAACAAAATATTTAACACATTCTAATCAATTAAAAAAAGATTTCAAAAATATAAGAATTGTAAGAT
>CAYQKJ010000140.1:0-2720 GCA_964418195.1 uncultured Methanosarcinales archaeon
ATTAAATATAAAGGTTTTATATGATAATATTTATTCTAATAAATGCTTTTGAATGATTATTTAGTGAAAATTATTTTTAAAAATAATATTCCTTCTTGAACTTCATTCTCACTGATTTATGATAAAAACTTTTAATTAATAATTAAATATTATTGGCCTAAATATTAAAAGAAAAAAATAGAAAGATATTTATATATCCTATATATTTATAATTACTATAAAGTAATTAAATTATAAAAAATGTGTTAAAATTTGTATTAAACTTTTATTAAAAATCATTTGAAAACTTCAAGGGTGAGCATATGAACATATTGAATCTGAATTTTATTGGAGTGAAAAACCTCGAGAGAAAAATCAGGGGCTCCTTCCTCAATGCAAAAATGGATGTTGACAACCTGAAGCAGAGCATGAGCGATTGGATAATATTTCTGGACCACAACCAAAGAGACATGAAAGAGAGGATAAAGGTTCTTGAAGATAGGTTAAGAAGGCTGGAAAAACTGCAAACAGAAAAAGCCTTTGATGTTGCTTGAATAAAGGATTGAATCGCTATGAAAAAATTTGTGGGCAAAATAAAAAAGTTGGCAGTAGTTGCAGCAATAGTTCTCAGTGCATCCTGTGTTTCTTATTACGGATGCGCAAAGCCAGTATCTCCTGTTTCTGAAGTGCAGTATATGGAGCAAGTTCCTTCCTCAGAAAACAATTTCCAGTGCGAAATTCAAATTCCAATTATTATGTATCACAATATTGATGGCGACAGCGATTATTCAATCAGCTCAGCAGATTTCATAAAGGAGCTGGATTACCTTAAGGAGCAGAACTACCAGACGCTCACGCTTGATGAGATAATTGCGTTCAGGGAAGGTAAAGAGTTCCCAACTTCACAAAAGGTGATTGCATTAACTTTTGATGATGGCTATAATTCTCTGTATCACATTGCATATCCTGAGCTAAAGAAGAGGGGCTTTCATGCAATAGCATTTGTCTCACCGATAAAAAGCGAGGTAACTAGCTCAGAAATATATGAGATGTCTGATTCTGGAGTAATTGAAATTGGCTCGCATCTTATGACGCATAAAACCTCAACTGAGCCGTATACTGATGAAGAGATGAGCACAGAAATGCGGGAATCCAAGCACATACTTGAAGAGATAGTGGGTAAACCAGTTATTGCAATGGCCTGGCCGGGCGGGATTCACAGAGACGGAAGCATTGACAGGGATTTAGCTAAAGGAGAGGGCTATACTGCAGTATTTGAAGCGTGGGGAAAGAAAGCATTATTTAATGAAGGAACTTATGACATACCCCGCCTTGATTCGCATTGGTATTCTACATTTGAAATGTTCAAGGCGATGCTTGGAAAAGACAGGTCTGACTAATTAATTCTTTTCCTGTTTTATCAGCTCAGAACCTCTGCGGCTTTTATTCTCGGATTTGCTTTTATTATCTGTTTTTATTATTATCGCTTTACTATCTTTTCTTCATTATTGCGGCTCTTATTCTTTTTTAGGGCTTTTTGACAAACTGCGCTTCCTTGCCCTGTGGCTGTTTCTTTTGCTTTGTTCTTTGCCTTTTCTTTTGCTTGTTTTAGTTTGAAGGCAGGTTTTTTGCAGCAAACTAACCGTTTCCAGTTTGAAGCCCAACAAAAAAGGAAACATTTATAAATAAAAGTTCGTATAAGGTATATTATACGAATGTTTAGCTTTTTCATGCAAAACAAAACAAAAAAGAGGCGGAAAATTGGCTTTTGCGCAATTTGAAAAGGAGCTCGGCTTGCTGGAAGCGGAATTAAAGCTGAGAGGCTTCAGCAGCAGGACTGTTGCAACCTATCTCTTTCAAAATTCAAAATTCCTGGAATTTGTGAAAAAGAGTTCTAATGATGTAACAGAGGCAGACATCAAGCTGTATATAGCTTATCTCATCTCAAACAAGGCTTCTTCGTCAACAATCACCCTTGCCAAGGCAGCTTTGAAATTTTATTATGACGAGATTCTGAAGAAGGGTATAGTAGATTTTGACACTCCGAAGATAAGGAAGAAGCTACCTGTTGTGCTCAGCAAAGAAGAGGTAAAGGTGCTTATTGAAAGCGCTCCTACAGAAAAGAGCAAGATCATTATCGAAATGCTTTACTCCTCTGGCTTAAGGGTTTCTGAGTGCGCTTCGCTTAAAGTAAATGATATTGAGACTGAGAAGCGCATAGGCTGGGTAAGAAATGGAAAAGGGGGAAAAGACCGCTTGTTCATAGTTTCAGAACGGCTTTTGAAGGATTTAAAGCACTATATTTACAGGAACAAGCCGCAGGAATACCTCTTTGAAGGCAAAAAAGGCATTTTAACCACAAGGAACATACAGCACATAATCAAGAGGTGCGCTGAAAGGGCAGGCATAAAGAAAAAAGTGAGCCCTCACACACTAAGGCACAGCTTTGCAACCCATCTTTTGGAGGCAGGTGTTGACATAAGAAAAATTCAGGAGCTTCTGGGGCATGCGAACCTTCAGACAACACAGATTTACACCAAAGTCAGCAGTTCTGAGCTTATGAAGGTTAAGAGCCCTCTCGACGACATTCCGCCTTAAGATTCTGCTTGATATAACTTAATGTAACAATTCTCAAAAATCTCAAATAAAAATTTTTATAAAATCTTTATTAAAATCTAAAAAATTATTGATGAAAATATTTGATTAATTATTACAATTTATAATTATTGTGATGCTTAAAT
>CAYQKJ010000141.1:0-2713 GCA_964418195.1 uncultured Methanosarcinales archaeon
TCATATACTACTGCTTCTTGTGATTTATTGGATTAAAAAATTCTCATAATCTTCTTATTTTATAGATGGCGTAAATTCTAATAATTATTTTACAGCAGCTACATTATTTTTATCTGTTGGCTCAGCGAATTTATGCTTTTCCTTTTCCCATATTGGATCATACAATTTTCGCACATTTTTTGAATATTCGTCGAGTCCTCTCTTGAGCTCTTCGTCTTTCAAAACGTCAGAGCCGCCGTCTGTCTCAACCGGCTTGTATTTTTTGTAGAGCTCTCTTACAACTTTTGTATGGTCTATCCACATGCAGGGCATGAGCAGATTTGGGTCATAGGGTTGCCTTGCTCTTAACTCCTTGAAGAATTCTGAATTCATAACCTCTTTTAGGCTCTTATCATTTATGTTGTCAACAGCCAAATGAGTGAATATGCACGGCTCAACCCATCCCTTCGGGGTTATGTGGACATAGCTCCTGCCTGCGATACAGCCTCCGACATAAGGAGCATCGTTCCAGAAGTCGACTATGAAAATCTGTTTTTTATCTCTAACAAGATTATCAAACTCACGGAGGTGAGCTCTCTGTTTCGGCGTTGGCATTAGGGAAAGGTCCGGCTTTTGACCCATTGGCATTGAAAGGAAATACCAGCCCAGCAAGGCGCCTTTAGCAATCATGTGGTCTATGAATTCCTCGCTCGCAACAACTGGCTCATTTTTTCTTGTTACATCCACAGAAAAGCCGAAAGGAATGTTTGCTTTTTTCAGCAAATCCATTGCATTCATAACTTTTTTGTAAACACCTTTTCCCCTTCTTTCGTCAGTTTCCTTTTCAAAACCCTCAAGACTGAGTATTGGGACTACGTTTGCAACTTCAAACAACCTTTCAATGGTCTTCTCATTGATTAAAGTGCCGTTTGTATATGCCTGAAAAAATGCCTTGTTGTGCTTCTTATATATTTTGAATAGGTCATCTCTTATAAACGGCTCTCCGCCGAGCATTGTGAAAAAAGCAATTCCCATATCCTCTGCCTGTGTCAATATGCTGTCCAAAACTTTAAGAGGCATATCATCTTCCCTGGAATACTTATTTGCATAACAGCCTATGCACTGCAGATTGCATCTCATGGTCGGGCTTATGAGAACGGTAAATGGAACTGCAGTTCCCTCTTGGATTGCCTGGTTTCTTTTGTGCTCATTGACTGAAAATCCTCGCAGAATCAGGTTTTCAATCATCTTTTTCTTGTATCTTGCATTGATAGAGAATACTTTTTTGGCATATTCGTAACCTGGCTGGTGCTTTTTAATCATTTCTTTTAAAGAAGGCGTTATCTGTTCCTTCTGGTCTTGCGTCATGTACTTACTTAATACATCTACAAATTTCAAGTATATTTTATCAACTATCCTTGCATTTGGAATTTTGGAAATAATTGCTGTTACATAAACGGCAAGGTTAGTTAGTAGAGGAAAATATTTTTCATTAAAAGAAATTGTAGAAGGTTCTGTTAGTTTATTTTCTAAACTATTGTCTTGTAACATATTTTGTGACATTCTACCACCCCTTTTCGCATCAAAAAATCATAAAAAGAACAGTTATTTAAAAAGTTTAGCTATATATGAAAGAAAAAGCACAGAAATATATGCTGGCTAAATAAGAGTTAATGCCTATGAGTTAATACCTATTTCTTTAACGCCTTAACAACAGCATCAATTATTTTTTCTGCAGCATCTCCGTCTCCAAAAGGATTTTTCCATTTCCTATCTGAATTCAGCATTTTCTCAACGCATGAAAGAATTTTTTCAGGGGAAGTGCCTGCAATCATATTAGATTTTGCTTCAATGGTTTCAGGCCTTTCAGTATTCTCGCGCATAGTCACGCAAGGCACTTTCAGGATACATGCTTCTTCCTGGACACCTCCTGAATCAGTAAGTATCAGCTTAGCGTCTGCCTCCAGTTTCAAGAATTCCAAGAACCCAAGCGGCTCTGTTATGATTATGCCTTTTGGAATTTTTATTCTGAACTGTTCAATATTATTTTTTGTTCTTGGATGCATTGGATAGATTATTGGGATTTTATATTTGTCGAAAAGCATTTTTAAGGCAGTCAAAATCTTCTCAAGCTTTTCTTTGTGCTCGACATTCTCTTGGCGATGTGCGGTCACTAATAAATAATGCTGTTTCTCAAGCCCAAATTTTTTCAAGACATTGCTGTCAGCGAGCTTAATGTTCTGCAGAACAGCATCGACTATTGTATTGCCTGTGACAAAAATCTTTTCTTTGGCAATGCCTTCTCCTAAAAGGATTTTTCTCTGAAGTTCTGTGGGTGCAAAAAGCATGTGCGAACAATGGTCTGTAAGAACTCTGTTTATTTCTTCAGGCATGCTCCAGTCATAGCTTCTCAAGCCAGCCTCAATATGCCCGACTCTTATGTAAAGCTTGGCAGAGGTGACTGCTCCTGCAAGCACAGTATTGGTATCGCCTTGCGCAAGGAGGATGTCTGGCTTTTCTTCTATCAAAGCAGTTCCAACCTTTTCAAGAATACGCGCAGTCTGTAGATAATGCGCTCCTGAACCCACCTCAAGATTGTATTTTGGCTCTGGAAGATTTAGCTCTTCAAAGAAAATTTTGTCCATATTGTAAGAATAGTGCTGTCCTGAATGAATTATAAAGAAATCAAGCTTTCTTTTGCCACATTCCCTTATGACAGGAGCCATCTTTATTA
>CAYQKJ010000142.1:0-2704 GCA_964418195.1 uncultured Methanosarcinales archaeon
GATTTATAGTGTGCATTGATTAAAGTTTTTTAATGTCAATAATTCCTTTCTTTTTTTATTCTCCTTTTAAATTGTTTTTCCAATCTTTTATTGTAGTATTAACAAAATATTTATAAACAAAACTATTTATAATGAATCATCATGCTGCCATGCTTTAAGGCGATGGCTACATACCACTATTAAATTTCACTTTATATTAAATTTATGTGAGTATATAAAAGTAGTTAACATTCAATTGGTAAATGCAATATAGAGGTCTATGATAATGGCTGTAAAAAGAGGTGTTAGCTGTCCTTCTGAGATGCAGAGGGAGGGCGAAGACAATATTCTCAGAGTGAATTGCGAGCACTGTAGCTATGCTCCTTCTATAGAAGACAGTGCGATGTGCATGGCATCTATGATAGACAAGCTCATAGAAAACTCAGATACCACAAAAATTGTGCTTTCACAAAAGAGGGATTTCGAGTACGATTTCAACCAGGTGCAAATTCTGGTGGAGATTGCCAAAATCTACAACGAATTGGTCAGGAGGAAGAATCTGATAAGCTACCACACTCTCGCATTATTCAATCCCAACTGCAGCAGGTGCATTACAGCGTGGTACAATGAGCTGCATGACCTAGTTTTCAACATGCTGAAGAGCGATCCTTTGGGTGCTTATGTCAAGCTTGTAAGAATGATAAGAAGAGAAAACATAAACATTGACAAGACTTTGGATGACAACTGCATAAACTGTGAAAAGCGCTTTATTTCGCTTTTAGAATACATAAAGAACAAGCTTGAAAACACAAAGATGATAACCGTAGCAAAGCCGTATCTTTCAGGTTACATCCTGGGCGACAGGGAAATCTACAAAAAAATATTCTCTCCTAGTATAAAGCCAGATTTCATGTTCACAAAACTCATGGCGTCCTACCCGCCAGATGCAGAAGAGCTTGACACCTACACTGTGGGAGGCAATACAGAAATAACAATATTCGGGCTGCCAGATTCGATACAATATCTTTACCATCTGACTCCACCTGAGTTCAAGCTTTCTGAGGAAAAATATGACCTGCTTGACAATGCCCGAAGGATAATTGCAGAGCACAAGCCGAGCAAATCAGAGTTTGTGGATCCAGAAAGAATGAGGCACGTCTTCTACAATGTGGGGCATGACTTGATAGAAGAACTTGCCAGCTATCAAAACTTAAAATTAAGGATTAAGGAAATAGATGAATTGACTGATATTCTCGTAAGATATACTGTGGGCTTTGGGCTTATAGAAGTGCTGCTTCAGGATGAAAAGATTCAGGATGTCACCATAAACAGCCCGATGGGGCAGGCGCCAATGTTTATTGTGCATCAGGACTTTGATGATTGTGTAACAAATGTAATACCAACAGCAAGCGAGGCTGAGTCATGGGCATCAAAGCTGAGAATGATGTCAGGAAGGCCTTTGGACGAGGCAAATCCAATACTGGACACAGAAATATCCCTTCCAAATGCTAATGCAAGAGTTGCTGTGATTTCAGAGCCATTAAATCCAAGAGGGCTTGCTTATGCATTCAGAAGGCACAGGGACAGGCCTTGGACACTGCCTCTTTTCATAAAAAACAAGATGATTTCGCCATTGGCGGCAGGGCTGATAAGTTTTCTGATTGATGGTTCAAGGACGCTGCTTGTAGCAGGAACCAGGTCTGCAGGAAAAACATCACTTCTGGGGTCATTAATGACTGAAATAATGAGAAAATTAAGGATAATAACAATTGAGGACACTCTCGAGCTTCCTGTTGGCTCATTGAGAAAAATCGGCTATAACATTCAGCCAATGAAAGTAGCCAGTGCAATGACAAAGGGCACAGCTGAAGTATCTGCTGACGAGGGCATAAGAACCACGCTCAGAATGGGCGACTCATGCCTGATAGTCGGAGAAGTCAGATCTGTTGAGGCAAGAGCATTATATGAAGCAATGAGAATAGGAGCTTTAGCAAATGTGGTTGCAGGCACAATCCACGGAGACAGTCCATACGGAGTTTTTGACAGGGTGGTAAATGACCTGCAGGTTCCCAAGACAAGCTTCAAGGCAACTGACATAATCATCGTTGCAAATCCGATAAGAAGCCCTGATGGCTTGCACAGGTGGAGAAGGGTTACTGAAATAACAGAGGTTAGAAAATTCTGGACAGAGGACCCTCTGCTTGAGAACGGCTTTGTTGATCTTATGAAATACCAGTCAAAGACAGACCAGTTGGAGCCGTCTGACGACTTGATGAATGGCGATTCTGATATGCTCAAGTCAATAGCAGGAAATGTAAAGGAGTGGGCTGGCAACTGGGATGCTGTCTGGGACAATGTGCTGCTAAGGACTAAGATAAAAGAGATGATTCTAGAATATTCCAACAGGCTGAACCTCCCTGAAATACTTGAGGCAAAGCATGTTGTAGTTGCAAATGACCACTTCCACAAGATATGCGATGAGATAAAGGATGAGATAGGCGTAATTGACAGCAAAAGAGTTGCTGTTGAATGGGAAAACTGGTACAAGCGTTACATAAAGAAAAACACTATTTTGACATAATAAAAAATAATGCAATAATAATTCAATGAAAAATATGCTGTTAAATCAAAATAAGCCATTAATTAAATTAAAACTTGCTGTTAAATTAATATACATATAATCAAGATACATATTCAATTATTATTTTTATGTGTTTTTTAATTT
>CAYQKJ010000143.1:0-2679 GCA_964418195.1 uncultured Methanosarcinales archaeon
TTATAATGCCATATTTATTATATGTTGTATTTATTATAATATTAAATTTATTGTGTGTTTGTAATATTATGTATTTGTTATAATATTAATATCCATCAAACTTTATAAAGTATTAATATCATCTAAATTTTATAAAGAATATCATTAATCTTATAAAGACAAAAATATTTGCTATAAATTAACCGAAGTCAAAACATCATTTACATACAATAAATTTTTTAAGCATCATGCGAAAATATTAAAATAGCAGATAAATTTTCAGATAATAGGACGTTTAAGTAAAAATACTCATAATGGTGGTAAACGTGGTTGAAGAACTAAAATTAAAGGTAAGCGAAGCATTGCAAGAAGATGTAAACAAGGGCATAGTGAGGCTGGATAGCAATTCCAGAAAAGAACTCAATGTCAGGCCAGGAGACGCTGTTGAGCTGGAAGGCGCTAGAAAAACAGTAGCATTAGTTGACAGGGCATATCCTGCAGATGAAGGGCTCGACATTATCAGAATGGACGGAATAGCTAGAAGAAATGCCAACACGAGCATAGGTGATGTAGTTAGAATACGCAAGGCGGATATAAAAGAGGCAAAAAAAGTCACCATAGCCCCTGCCAGAAAAGACGTTTATGTCAAGGCATCTCCAATGAGCATATTCAAACAGGGGCTTCTTGGAAGGTGCGTTGTAAAAGGCGATATCGTAAGCCTGGGCGGAGCAAAAAGCAGGAGAATGGCATTAAGCCAGTCAGAACTTTTTTCAGACATGTCTGAAGTGTTTAGGGCATTGGGAGATTTTGATGAGAGCGCATTCAGCTTCGGATTTTCTGACCTGAAATTCATGATTGTAGAAACAAATCCAAGAAAGCCCGTTATAATCACAGAAGCCACTGAAATAAGCTTTACCCCGCAGGCAGTGGAGGTTTCAAAAGAGCGCATACCTGAAGTTTCCTACGAGGACATAGGAGGGCTTGACGATGAGATAAGAAAAGTAAGGGAAATGGTCGAGCTTCCGCTAAAGCATCCTGAGATTTTTGAAAAATTGGGAATAGAGCCGCCAAAAGGAGTGTTGCTGCACGGTCCTCCAGGAACTGGCAAGACATTATTAGCAAAGGCAGTTGCGAATGAGACAAGCTCCCATTTCATACTAATCAATGGCCCTGAAATAATGAGCAAATACTATGGGCAAAGCGAAGAAAACCTTCGCAAAAAGTTTGAAGAGGCAGAGAAGAACGCTCCATCAATAATTTTCATAGATGAGATTGATGCAATAGCATCAAAGAGAGAGGAAAGCAAGGGTGAGGTTGAGAGAAGAGTGGTTGCGCAATTATTGGCGTTGATGGACGGCTTGAAATCAAGAGGCAAAGTAGTGGTGATTGCAGCCACAAATGTTCCCAATCTATTGGATCCGGCTTTGAGAAGACCTGGAAGGTTTGACAGGGAAATAGAACTCAACGTGCCTGACAAGTCAGGCAGGCTGAAGATTCTCAGAATTCACACCAGAAATATGCCTCTTGCTAAAGATGTAAATCTAAAGAAGCTTGCAGATATCACACACGGATTTGTTGGGGCTGATTTGGAATCATTGGCGAAAGAAGCGGCAATGATTGTGCTGAGAAGCGTAATTCCTGAGTTGAAAGTCAAGGAAGACGAGCCTATGCCAAAAGAAGTGCTTGAAAAACTTATTGTGAAAGAAAATGATTTCAAAGAGGCATTGAGAGTAGTTAGACCCTCTGCAATGAGGGAAGTGCTTGTGGAAGTTCCAACACTCAAATGGGAGCAGATTGGCGGCCTGGAAAATGTGAAGCAGGAACTGAAGGAAGCAGTTGAGTGGCCTTTGAATAATCCTGATGCATTCAAAAGGATGGGCATAAGGCCTCCAAAAGGAATTCTGCTTTATGGAGCTCCAGGAACAGGCAAGACTTTGCTGGCAAAGGCAGTTGCAAATGAATCACAAGCAAATTTCATCCTGGTGAAAGGGCCTGAGCTTCTCAGCAAATGGGTTGGCGAATCAGAAAAAGCAGTCAGGGAAGTTTTCAAGAAAGCCAGGCAGAATGCTCCAACAATAGTTTTCTTTGATGAGATTGATGCATTGACCCCAAAGAGAGGAATTTCTGCAGACTCTCACGTTACAGACAGCGTGCTAAATCAAATACTGACTGAAATTGATGGATTGGAAGAACTGCATGATGTCGTTGTAATAGGAGCAACCAACAGGCCTGACATGGTCGATGCTGCACTGCTGAGACCAGGAAGATTTGACAGGATAATACTTACAGAAGCGCCTGATGAAGCAGCAAGATTGGAAATATTCAAGATACACACAAAAACAATGCCTCTGAAAGGCGTTGATTTGAAGGAATTGACAAAGAAGACAGAAGGTTATGTTGGTTCAGACATTGAGGCAGTATGCAGAGAGGCTGGAATACTTGCGCTTAGAAAAGAAATCAAGGCAAAAGAGATTACAAAAAAGGATTTTGATGAAGCGCTTAAAAAAGTAGGCCCTTCTGTAACAAAAGAAGTGCTCAAGGCATATGCTGCTTTCAAGGAAGGATTGAAATCATCTTATGTAAAAGAAGCTAAAGAGGAGAAGCCCGGTTACTTCGGATGAGCATTTTGAGTGAATAATTGATTTATCTTATTTTTTATTTTAACAAACTAAATTATTTTAATCATTAATTGTTTTACAA
>CAYQKJ010000144.1:0-2668 GCA_964418195.1 uncultured Methanosarcinales archaeon
AAGAAGCAGTAGTATATGAAACTTAAATTTATTATATTATTTATACGTTGCGTTTAAAATTATCTTTTCTTATAAATCTTTTTCCATGAATGATAATTAATTTCTTAGATATTTTTTCTTTCAGTGTTTTAGAAAACGTATAAATAAACTTTACAGCTCAATCATAGCAAATTATTTAAACAAATCAATTTTCTTTTCTGTAAAATGATATCAGTAATAACACCAATGTACAATGAGCAGGCTTGCATTGCCTATAACATACAGCAGATTGTGCACACGCTTGAAGACATAAGCGGAACTTGGGAACTATTAATTGTTGATGACGGAAGCACAGATAATTCCCTAAAAATATGCCGCGAAGCTGCAAAGAAAGAAAAGAGAATAAAAATCATTTCCTACAAGCCAAACAGGGGCAGAGGCTATGCCTTGAGACAAGGTTTTGCATATGCCAAAGGCGATGTAATCATTACTACAGAATCTGATCTCAGCTGGGGTGCAGATATCATTAAAAAACTTTTTTCTTCCCTAAAGAAGACAGATGCAGATATTGTTATTGCGAGCCCTCACAAAAAGGGCGGCGGCTTTGTCCATGTTCCAGTTTTCAGGGTGTTCCTGACTACTGTATTTAACAAATTTTTCGGAAAGGCATTCTCTGGAAATCTTACCATGCTCAGCGGCATGACAAGGGCTTACAAGCGCAAGGTGATAGAAGCTCTTGACCTCAATTCTGACGGCAAGGAAATACATCTAGAAATAATTTCAAAAGCACACGCTCTTGGTTTTAAAACAGCTGAAATACCAGCCATTCTGAAATGGACTGGCGGAAAGAATAAGGGCAGGAAGTCAAATTTCAATGTAATCAAACTGACAATGAGCCATCTTATGCTTAGCCTAAGCGAAGGTCCCCTCTTCCTGCTGGGCTCTCTCGGCGCTTTGTTTCTGTTAATAGGAATAATTTCAGCATTTTACGCTTTTCATCTCTGGCTTACTGTTTCATTAGCCGACCATCTTCCGCTCGTAATATTCACTCTCATAATGATTAGTATGGGAATCCAAACTCTTGTTTTCTCATTCTTAGCCTACCAAAACAAGGAGTTGAGAAATGAAATTTTCAGAATTCAGAGCAAATTGTTACAGATTACAAAGAAAAAGTAATCGCGTTATTTCTCTCTGCATTATTTTTCTCTGCATTATTTTTCTCTTACTATTATGAATAGCCCTATAATCCCCGGAATTATCAGTTCCACCAGCGTGTTTGTCAATGAAATAACTACTGCAGATGTTACACTTATACCTATCAAACCAAAGAGATAAGTAATCATCGCTTCTGTTGAGCCTATTCCATTCAGCGTAAGCGGGAATAGCCTTGCCAGCATCACCAACGGTGAAATTGCGAGCAAGTAAATATAATTCACAGGAGCTGAATAAGCACGGCAAACCAGATAAAATTGTGAATAAGTGATGAGCCAGCCGATAATTGATATTATTATTGTCTCTATTTTCAACTTCTTATCCACAGTGAATGCATCAACAAGTTTTCTCTCGTCAAACTTCTTCTTTGCAAAAACCACTATAATCTTGTTAAAAAGCTTCCATGGAATTATTTTAGGAACTAAGAGCACAGCCAAGAATATGGCAGTGCAAAGAGCAGCTATTAAGAAAAAATTTGTGAATTTGAAGAATAATGAAGAAATAGTTCCTATTATAAAAAGGGAGAGCAGTGCAATTACCTTATCCACTAAACTCGCAGACAGCATCTCTTCTCTTATCTTGTGCCTTTTATAGCCGTAATACGCTTTTACAATGTCTCCTGTGCTTGCAGGCATAAAAATGTTCAGAGCACTTCCTATTAGCGTAAGTCTGTAAGCATCTCTTATTGAAATTGAAAAGCCGCCTTTGTTTATTATCATCCTAAATCTTATTGCCCGCATTAAGATATTAGGATAAATCAGCAAGAGAGCAAGCACAAAAAAACCAACCTTGATATTTTTTATGTTTGCGATTAATAACTCAAAATTTACCATCTTAAACAAGAAGAAAATTATTAATGCTGAAACCAATATTTTTATCGCTGCATTCAGTATAGACTTTTTTTTATTTGATTTCCTGCTTACTAATTTTTCAGATTTATTTGTTTTTGTTGATTTTTTCTTTTTGTCCATAAATCCGATCTCCCTCTAAATGATGCTTCCTCTAAACCATGTTTTTTTACAAAATTCAGTGCTTTAAATCACAGCACTATTCCCTTTTTGTCATTTCTTCTTTTTCTCATACATCTTATCAAGTGCTACTTTCCTGACAACTTTTGTCAAATCCTGCTCAATTTTCTCTGCTTTGACATATAATCTGAACATCAGGTAAAACAGCAGCACAACACTCACATAAACAACAAAGTCAGAGCCTCTGCCGATTCCCAACAGTTGCGATATCCTGGTTGTCCAATCCTGGAAAAAAACAGCAACAGAGATTCCCAGCCATATCACTGTCCAAAAGAACAATTGTTTGAAATCCAGCTTTTTCTCTTTAAATCTGAGCAATGCTCTTGTCCAAGCAAAAAGCACAAACACAAAAACCAATATTTCTATCAGCATCGAACCACCCCTCATTAGCACATCATTATTTAATCAATTTGTTGCTTCTAATCCATTCCTTATTTAATTTATAATAT
>CAYQKJ010000145.1:0-2605 GCA_964418195.1 uncultured Methanosarcinales archaeon
GTATAATATCGGCTACAAGGTTGTGACTCAGGATTTGAAATCCTTGGGGCCTAGGGGAAACACCAATATTCATCAATACCCGATTAATGAATGGTACCATCTTCCAAATGAGCAGATTAAGGAAGGTGATGATGATTTGGGGGGCATCTGGCTTGCCAGGATTCCTTCAAATGCTATGAAATTAAAAAATTATATGAAAAAGAAATATGGGATTGAAACGCGCATCTTCAAGTCAGCTGTTGATGATATTTTATTTGTGAATTCCTACCGCCTAAAAACCAATGCAATAATGATGCTTGAGGAAATGCTTGTCGAATAAGAAATGTTTCTTGAATATTAAGCGTTTCTTGAATCGTAGGTTTTTGTCGAACAGGGAATGCTGCTTGATACATCGTATCAAAATGATTTATATCAAAATAATTTATATTAAAAATAGAATGCAATTGGGATGCAGTTCAAGTGGAATGCAATTGAAATACTTGAGGACATAAAAATTTATAAACGAGTTTTCTCTTGATTGTTGAAAAGGGGTGGATAGATTTTAAGATAGTTTTGATTTGAATATTGCAATCCACTCCGGGGCTTTTTCTTGGAGTGAAAAATCAGGGGTGTTTCATTTGGCATGGAACGTATTTAAGACCAACAAGTCAATGAACAAGCCAAAAATATATTTGATAGGCTCTTTTCACGATTTTAGGGACAAAATTATTAATGCACTGCCGGATTATGATTTCTCTGACCCCAGAAAATTTAAGCAGTCATGCGTTCTGAACACAGTGTCTGAGGATGTTAAAGAGGCAAAAGAATGCCCTGTAAGCCTGGCTGTTTTTCCAAAAGGCAAGTCAAGAGGAACAATGAGCTATGCTGAATTAGGCATTTCTGCTGTCTATGAAAACCATATAATCATTGTAGATGAAGATGAGAATGCTGACCCTCTGCTAAAGCAGATAGCGAGGAATTACTTTACAAATCTTGATGATGCCATTGGTTTTCTCAAGACAAAACCGAGCTTCAGCTTGAACTCCAAGAAGGAGATGGTGAGCAAGTATCCTGCAAACTCTGATTATAAAATTATTCCATGCAATACTGTTTATGTCTGTGGGACAATCGATGAAGAATTGATGGAAGCAGTTGAAAGGGCAGATAAAAGAGGTGCAGAAAAAAGAGTGATATTCAATTCCGACACTTATCAGGACTTTCAAAATATTCTTAGTTATGACCTTATCGTCGCCAATTTCCCAGCAAAGCCGGATATGGACTGGGACAGGCATGCCTGCTTTATGATGGGTGCTGCTTATCCTCATGACATCTCTGTTTTGCTGATAGACCCGCATGAGTGGAAGTATCCGCCACTTCAGGGACTGGTGAGAAGGCATGCGACTACCATGAATAATTTGGAGGATTACCTTGTATATGTCAAGGATTTGCATATCAATAATGAGGCAGTCGTCATGTATAATCTCTTTAAGGACGAGCAGAAAAGGATAAAGGAAAATGATGAGGAGAAAAAGCGGAAAGAGAATGAAAACAGCGGGACAGATATCTTCTGATGCAAAGGTTTATTCTGCTGTAGATTTATTCTCATGCAGAAGATTCATTCTCGTGCATCGCCGGGCAGATGTTTTTGTGGGGCATTAGGTGTTTTTGGATATTCTGTTTTATCTGATGTTAAATATTCAGATTAGAAATTCGCCTCAGGATTCTGTTAAATATTCTATTAAATTATTCTATTAAATTATTCTATTAAATTATTCTATTAGATTATTCTGTTGCATTAATTTGATTCCATCCGCCAGCATCCTGCCTTAAAGCGGTAGATTTTTCTTTTGTGGAATTTCTGTGTTGCTTTTATCGGGAAATGAAACTCAAAGTGGTTCGTGATTCTGAAATTGCTCTCTTGAGATATTTTTTCTATGAAATTCTTTGATTCTGCCTTGTGAATGGAATAAACCACTTTGGAGATTTTAAATGCCTTTTCAAGAAAGGGCTTGTCAGCATGCTTCTGCTTTGTGCCGAAAGGAGGATTCTGAATGACTGAATCAACTTTTTCTGCAAAACCTTTTATGTCAGAATGCATGAAAACAGCCCTGTCTGAGATTTTTGTTTTGGCTTCATTCTCTGCAAAAAGCACGTTCTGCCTGGCAATTTTGAGGACATTTTCATCAGAATCCACAAAATAAACCATTTCTGCTCCCAAAAGCAGTGCGCCTATTCCCAAAATCCCTGTGCCACAACCGAGGTCAGCAATTTTTCTGTTCTCCAAATCATGATTCATATAGGCAAACCATAATATCTCTGCTGCTATCTCTGAATCTGTGACATACTGCTCCCTGAGCAGGGCAGGGCTTTCAAACTGCTTCAGCTGTGAGAGAATTATTGCAAGTCTTGATTTCGATAGTTGGAAAGGCATTTTGACACTTCATGACAATATTTTATCTGCATAATTTTATCTGCCTAACATTATTTGCCTGCTTGTTTTTTATCTGCCTGCTATCTTTTGCTATTTAATGCTTTATCTTTCTTTATTCTGTTTTTATTCTCCTTTAATCTGGTTTATGGGGCTCTTATTCTTATTTTTTATTTTAATGCTTATTTTATTTATATT
>CAYQKJ010000146.1:0-2586 GCA_964418195.1 uncultured Methanosarcinales archaeon
ACATATTATAGATATAACATTATTTTCCAAAGAAGGTGTTCAAGTTCTGCTGCTTCTTGCTCTCTTCTGATTTTCCGAGAATTTCCTCTTCCTTATATCCGAGCACCTCAAATATCTTGCCAACAGAGGGGATTATCTGGTTTTTTATGTAGTATTCTGCATCATACTCTGACTGCGAAGTTTCTTCAACTAATTTTGCCCTGTCCCTGATTCTTCCTTTGCCCTCAGTAACTATGTATTTTATCATGGAACCGGCACCCACCAGTTTTCCCAATGCTTTCATCCGCTGGGCAACAGCCACATGCGGGCCTACAGCAGTGTAAGAGTCCATGTCTTTCTGCAACTGCGTGAATATTACAAGCTTCTCAAGAGGAATCTCTTTTTTTCTAAGTTTGTTAATTACGTCTGTTACATAGTCAAACGCTTTTTTCGCATCCTGCTCTTTGAGTATTATGTTAAGAACCTTCTCCTGAACTTCCTTGCCTATTATGGACCAGTTTCTCCTGACAGTCTCAAAACCTCTTATCCTTATCAGTCCGCTTTCAGACATGATTGCATACTTCTTCTTAGCGCCAAAGTCGCCAATCTTTGCAGATACAAAAATCCCGGCAGGATAGAAGCCCTCAAACTCAAGCTCCATAAGCCTAGGCAGTTCCCTGTTGATGTTCTGCAGGAAGTTTTCAGCATCCTTTCTCGTCTTATTTTCTAAAGCTAGGAATACAGAATCAGTATCAGAATAAAGCACCTTAAAACCTGCCTTTGCTACCTTGTCTATTGCCTGCTTTATGTAATGCCTGCCGTATGCAGTTATGCTTCTTGTGCATTCTATCGAATACCACCTGGAAGCAAAGAATCCCATATAGCCGTACATTGAATTTGCAATAGTCTTTAGCGCCTGTTCTCTTGCCTTGAGAAGCTTTTTGTCTTTATCATCGGCAGACAGCATTATCTGCTTGATGCGCATCCTTCTCGTAATAAGGTCTTCTATAACTGTTGAGATGAAGCCTTTTCTTTTCTTGCAGAACCAGTCTGTAAGTTCAGCCACCTCATCCCTTTCTTCAGAGCAGCAACCGCAGTTGAGAGTGTCTGGAGAAATATTGTGAGTGGTGATTATGCTTGGATACAGGCTTCTGAAGTCAAAGATAACTATGTTCTTGTAAAGCCCAGGCTGCGGCTCAAAAACAAAAGCGCCCTTGTAGGTCTGTATCCTTCTCTGAACAGTTTCGTCATAAGAGGGCTTATTGGGTATTAGCTCGTTGAATGATTTTGCTTCTCTTATCAAATACCATTCAACAATCTGACTGAGGCTCATCCTGCTGACATCATAAATGGGCAATCTCACTATCTTCATAAGCTCCAGAAGATTCTGCATTGTTTTCGTGAGAAGATTATAAGTGAGAATCGCGTCTTTCAGGTTGTATTTGCAGAACTCCTCAAGCTTTTCAGGGAGATTATCCCATACAAATGCAAGATTTTCAATGTCAACATCCTCTTTTCTTTCGTCGAGCAATTCATTAGCAACAGAGTCAAGCGTCAATGCAGTTGTGTCGAGGGAGCGCGCAACTATGTTTCTGATGAATCTGAACATATCTATATGAGGAATTCCTACAACCCTGCAGGTGGTTATATGTCCCCTTTTTATGCTTAGAGGGCTGTAATCCAAACCTATGTCAAGCTCTACCCTGTGAAAATCGGCCCTTTTCTTTATGTATGGAAGATCAAATCCGTCTGAGAAATAGCCTGTGATAACATCTGGCTTGTATTCCTCAACAATCTCCTTGAATTTTTCAATAAGCGCTTTCTCATCCTTAACAAATTCAACATAGTCAGGCGCTGTATTGAACTGCTTCCAGGTTAGAACCTTTTTGAAGTTTTCTCCATAGAATCCACACATTATAATCGGGTCTGACTCTGGAATTGCAATCTTGCCAACCGGATTATAGGTTTCTATATCAAATGCAAGCACTCTCAAATTTTCCATAAGCTCGTCAGAAACTCTCTGCAGAGATTCTGCCTGAAATACAGGAACCCTTGAACGCTGGTTTATGAATTCACCGTCTGCCTCGTGCAAGGTCATTGGAATAATGTCTCTGTCAGTTATGAATCTTCGTGCAAATGGTATGTCAGCTTCAAATGTTTCAAAGCCGAAATCCTTAACTTGCTGCCTGAGCTCTGGAACATCCGAAGGCAACTCAGCAAAAACCTTTAGTGCTTCAATCTCTTTTCCAAGAAATTTCTTTTTTGCAATTTCAATCTTGCTGGCTGTAATTCTTCGCTTGTCTTCTCTTGGTATGTTTATGTCCTTTATCCGCTCATAGATTTCAGAATTTTTTTTAGAAGTTATAGGTATGATTTCTTCTTCAGAAGTTTCAATTTCTGCTCTTTCAAATCCCTTCTTCTTCTCAAGCTCTGATTTCAGGACTGCCCAGAAATAGGGCTGAAAATCATTGACTATTACAAGAATAGGGTTGCCTTTAGAGTCTTTGCCGTAGATGTGTATTTCAGCTTTTTCACCTCTTGTTTTGTAGGAGATATCTACAGGATAGAATTGTATTTTCATTTTTAGTTCTGATGCGCCCCCAAGAT
>CAYQKJ010000147.1:0-2552 GCA_964418195.1 uncultured Methanosarcinales archaeon
ATATTTCGCATTTTGATAAAAAACGTCACCCTTAGCAACCAGCAAAGCCAGCAAATTTACTTTTTGAAATCCTTCCTTTATTTCTTTTACTTTATAGAAACTTTCCACTTCCTTTTCATTATTTAAAGGTGCATAATAGATTGCGATATCGTCAGCAAAGAGCACTCCGTAAACTTGAGAAATCCCAGCTGCCCTTCTTACAAATTCTTCAGGTTCAGGAATATGAACTTGGCTAAGTTTATTTTCCAAGGATTCCTTTGAATCGTCAACAGGCATTTGGCTCACCTTGCTTAAACCTCAAGTTGTTCAATACCCGCTTCTTGCCCGTTCATTTTTTGCCTGTTCTATGTAATCGTCAAGAAATATCTCCAGGAAACGCCACTCATCATTGAGAATAGTTTTTCTCTTTCTATTTGCTTCTTCTTTCACTGTTTCAATCAGCAGTTCAATTGTTTTCTCTTTTACACTGTTCTGATACTTTTCTTCTTTCTCAGCCGGCACCATAAAAACAATCTTGTCGTTGAAATCAACTTCTTTTTGAACGCTTTTAAGCGCCTCTTTCTTTATTTCTGCTGTTATTCCTAATTTGTCGCTTATCATGCTTCTTACGCCCTCGTAGTCTGCGATTATTTTGAATACTTCTAACAAACTGTCATTGTAGTCTTCTTTGGACTTGGAAATGAAGTCTTTGTAGGACTCCTTTCTCTGCTCTTTCACTTCAGCCTGATAATCATTCTCTGTCCATTCAGTGATTTTCTTCAAATTGATGAGCTTGTTATAGGTGCTTTTGCTTATTTCTTGGATAGAGTCCAGGAATAGCTTGTGTTTTTCTGGATTTTCAAGAATTATCTGTTGCAATATCTCTTTCTCAAAGTCAATCAGTTTTTGCTTGTATTCGCTCTTTTTGAGGATTTCTTCCATAGGCAGCTCTTTTTGGGCTCCGAATTCCCTTTCCTTGTCTGCCCTGATTTTCAGATATTTTTCCTCCATGCCCTTGTCCTTGCACAGCTTTCTTAGCTCAGGCAGTTTTATCTCCATTCCATGTTCTTTGAGGTCTTCCACTTTCACATATGCCTCTGCAAGTTCTTTCATGTTGCTTATCATGCTCTTGACAGTGTCTGCAATTGCTATTGACACGTCTTCCAGCACAAGTCCCTCTATGCTGTTCTTGTCCTTCGCTACTCTCTGGCTGACAACGCCTTTATAAGGAGTGACAAACTTATAAGCCAGAAGCAGTGAATCAATAGGGTCTATCTTGGCAGTTTCCTTTTTCATTTTTGCTACGATTTCCAATGCCTTTGCCAGTCTGTAAATACTTGAGACAGCCCTTCTGTCAATGCCTGAGAGTGTTCCGCAAAGTGTGCTGCCCTTTTCGCAATCATGCAGGCATACAGTCGGCCATTGCAGATGATTCTTGGAAGCCTTGTATTTAGAGCAGTGATTCAGCCCGTTTTGCAGATATTGCATAATAACTCTTTCATCCAAAGTTGGTTTGAGGGCGCTTATCTGCTTGTATGCATTCTCTATTTCTTGTGAAATGTCATTGCGCGTGGAATTCTGGATGTTTGGGGACAAATTCCTTTTGTTCAGCTCATCTTCATCTTTGATACCTGGAGGAAAAGCATCAAAATCCACTACAAGGTGGAACCTTGACCACATTGCAGGGTCCATCTCAAATGTGCCTTCATACTCCTCAGGATTGGACGCGGCAATGCCTGAATAATATCCGTTTCCAAGGGTTATGATGTCTCCGTCATGATGAATTTCGCCTGTCATCAAGCCATAAAACATGTTCATAATAACTTCAGGGCACCTGTTGTATTCATCGATTATGAAAAATTTCTTTTGTATATTCTTCAATTTTTTCAGGTCTTCTGTTGTTATTGAATAGAGATTTTCTATCTTCTCCTTTTCTTCAGCAGATATTTTCTTCCATTCTATCTTAAGCTTTCCATTCTTCTTTTCACAAGAACTTATCAGGTATTCAACTTTGTTGTCAGGTGAGTAGACTGCTTTTATTTCAGGTATGTTCTCTATAGAACCCTTTGCCAAGGAGATATTCAGCGATTCAAAAAGATCTTTCGGCTTGAAGTCAGGTCTTCCATTCTCCCAAAGCCCGTTTTCAGAGCCTCCGAAATAGGAATTAAAGACATCCCTCATAAGCTGTGTTTTTCCAGTGCTTTTTTTTCCCCTGAAAAAGAAATTCAGCCCTGCAAACAGCCCTGCAGCCACTAAATCCTGCAATATGATATTTTCTCCACCCAAAATGCCTAATGATGTTGTGTTCCTGTAATAGGGAAGTTTCAAATCTTCATATTTCAATCCCATTTTATCCACCCCGAATTCTCAAATTTTTGTTTATGTTATTGTTTTAATCTTCAACATCTCTACCACCTCTCTTTTTTATTCAGTAATCATGTTAATTTTTCACCAAGCTGTATCAGTTTCTCGTGAATCTGCCTGTCTTTTACGACTTCTAAGGCAAGCACTGTATCCTGCAAGTCTGGAACTAGCGTTTTTTTCACCGCTGTATTGTCCTTCAAGTTTATTTT
>CAYQKJ010000148.1:0-2524 GCA_964418195.1 uncultured Methanosarcinales archaeon
ATATAGGGATAAACTCCAAATCCCAATTCATTTTCAAAATAAAAGAGTTCGCCTTCTGCGTTCAAAAAATCTGATAAAATTTTGATATATTCATAACTAAGATAGATGTCTCTCAAAGGAAGTCTGTCAACTAACTGGTTCCATTCAATTCTGTTCTCATTTTTTGCAGATAGGGTTTTTGTAGGCATTTTAGGCCGGTTTATGATTAAATATCATATCATTGTTTTCTTTAGCAAAAGCCCGGAGTTTAATTTCAAGGATTTAATAATTCTGATGATTCGCTCTTTGGAATTTTTCAAGTAATAAGGATTGCTTAGATTCTGAAGCTTTCTTCTAAATTTCTTGCTCTGCGCTTTTTTAATTGCATTGAGAATATTTCCTCTGGTACAGTTTTTCACATCAATAATATTAATGGTCTTTTCGCGCCTCTCCTGCCTGAATCCTGTATTAATTGCAGGAAGCTTGAAAGAAGGAGCTTCAAAGAGCGCTGCGCTTGAATTGCCTATCATGAAGCTTGCTTCTTGCATAAGAGCTTGAAAGTTTTCATGCGAAATGTTCTTGTATAATTGTATGAAATTGTAATTCCTGGCATAGAGTTCCAAGGCTTCAATTATTTCATCACAGCCGGGGTCGACATTCGGATAGATTGCAATTGTCTGCATTTTGATTTCTGCGAGCACATTCAATATTACATTTATATTTTTGCCGGCGGTTTCCCCTGGAATGCCATGATAGAGCAAAAGCGCAAATAGCTCATCCGTATTGATTCCGTATGATGAGACAATATTTCTAAGGTGCTCTTTTGAAAAATGCTTTAAGCCAAGGGAAGGGTTGCCGACAAAGAAGACTCTGTTTGGCTCTTCACCCATTTTTACTATTCGTTCTGCACTTTTTTTTGTTTCAGCTAAATGTATGTTGCATAATTTTGTTATCGCATGCCGTGTGCTCTCATCAATAATGTGGCCAGAAACATCTCCTCCAGAAAGATGAATAATTGGAATGTGAAGGCGGGATGCTGAGATTGCTGCAGCAAGCATTTCTCCCCTATCACCTGTAACCATTACCAAATCTGGTTTTATTTTCTTCAATGCATCTGTTATTCCAAGAATTGCATAGCCGACTGATTTTGCGCTTCCTTCAGGCGTGCTTTTTATTTTCATATCAACTTTAGCAGCTATTTTCAAACCATCGTTGATTATGTCTTTTATTGTACAGCCAAATTCTTTCATCAGATGAGCGCCTGTCACGATCAGAAACAAATCTAATGCTTTGTCAGAATTCATTTTTTTAAGCAGTTCTCTCATTACGCCATATTCTGCCCTGCTTCCGGTTACATAGACAATTTTCCTTTTTTTCATTTTGATTCACGAACATAATCCTGCTTTTCTTATTCCACGATATTCCACTTAATCATCACATCAGCATCTATATCCATCTTCGCCCTTTTTCCAATGACCTTATTGATTTCAAATGGGGGAATTCCTGTCCCTGGCTTCTTGAAGGAGAGATGAGCTCGCTTTATGATTTCCCCCTTTTTTATTCTCTTTATCGCCACGATGCTTCTCCTTGTAACCTTTTTGACTTCAAGTTCCTCCTTCACAGCCCTTTTTTCAAAGGAGCCAAGCAATAATTCTGAATCATCTGCCTCCTTTTTTGTTATGAAACCCTTTTCCGCAATTTTGTTCATGATAAGATGGTAATTTGACTCGTCAAATTGCCTTTTGACAAACTTTTCAGCGAACCTTATCGCCTTGACCATTTGGGAGAATTCCCCTGCGCTGAGAGATGCCTTGTGGTCAGGCCCTGGAAGATTCTTGTCTATTGTAAAGTGCTTCTCAATGACATTTGCGCCATAGGCGACTGCTGCTATAGGCGCGACTATGCCGGGCGTGTGGTCTGAAAAACCAACAGGGCATTTGAATTCATCGCTAAAAGTTTTCATAACCCGCAGATTTGAATTCTCAAGCCTAGCAGGATAGTTTGTTGTGCACTGAAGCAGGATTATTTTGTTATTGTGCCTGCTGATAACGTCATAAGCATTTCTGACTTCCTGAAGAGTGGACATTCCTGTGCTCATGATGACTGGAAGTTTTGTCCTGCCCATTTTTTCCAGAAGTGGGTGATTGGTTATTTCGCCAGAGCCAACCTTTAATGCCGGAACATGCATTCTGCAGAGCAAGTCCACGCATTCAATTTCATAAGGCGTTGACATGAAAATTATTCCAATTTTGTCTGCATACTTTTTCAGAGCAATTGTCTGCTCGTCAGGCAGCTCAAGCTTTCTTATCATCTCATACTGCGATTCCTCTTTGGCTGTGAGCTCTTTCTGATAATCGGCCTTTGGAGCTGTCTTTATTGCTTCCTTGTCTGCCTTGAAAGTCTGGAACTTGACAACATCAGCCCCTGCTGCCTTGGTAGCATCAACAAGCCTTTTTGCAATTTCAAAGCTGCCATTGTGGTTCACGCCTGCCTCTGCAATTATCAGGCCGGGATAACCTTCTCCAATCATCCGATTAGCAATTTT
>CAYQKJ010000149.1:0-2520 GCA_964418195.1 uncultured Methanosarcinales archaeon
TATCAAAAATATGCAAACTGATTATCTTTTTGATTATCTTTCCAAATCCTTTTTTTCTTTGGAAAATTCTGCTTTGGAGAGAAGCCCGCTCATTGAAAGCTCTCCAACGCCTATGAATCCAGAATCTGAGCCGCAGTATCCAGTATGATATTTGCGATTAGCTCCAAGCATGACAACTGAATTCAACAGCTGATAAGCTGTTCCAGTGAGATGCGCACATTTTACAGGAATGATTTTTCCATCAGGGTATATTCTGTAAAGAAATCTGGGCAGATGTTCGCTAGCGCCTGGAGTTCCCCCTTCTTCATTAGATTCTTCTACAGATACAACGCCTCCGCCGCCAAAGAACCATATCCCATAAGGAGCGCCTTCTTTAATGCACCTTGTGATTAGTTCCATTTTCATTTCCTTGAATGATTTTGGCTGGCTTGTGATTATTTCAAGATTGCTTATTCTTGGCTCAGGGGCCTCACAGGAATTAGGCTCTCTCCTGCTGTTCCCCGAATATATTGGCTGTTTCAGCATTTCTGATACAACTGCAGCAGTGTGTCTGTCATGCAGATGCCCTTTGAGAATACCGTTCTCAACAAGAACTCTCCTTTGCGTAGGAACTCCTTCATCATCAAACTCAGAATAGTTCCATTTTAATGCTTCCTTTAGTCTTGGGTTATCATAAAGAGAAATAAATTCAGGCATTACTTTCTGCCCGAGTTTGCTGAAATCAAACGTTGTGAGGTTCTGCTCTAAAATGTATTTGGCTGATAACAGATGTGCTGCTATGGTCTCGTGGAATAGCACACCTATTCCCAATCCGTCGCACAACACTGGAAAATATCCTGCTTCCTGAACTGGACAGTCAATTCTTGCAATTGTTGGCTTGTAAAGCACATCTCCTATTCGTCTAATTTTTTCAGCTTTTGGTATTTTTTTCAAATCTGATGTGCTTATTACATCAAAGAACTCAAGCATTCTTCCATCGCTATCCTTGATTGTGAAAGTTATAATACATGCGAGTTTCCAGTTCTTTTCCATGAGCATGGTGCCTTCTGAAGATACAAATCTTTTTGCAACAGTTTTTATATTGTATGAAACAGAACCTTCTTCTATTCCTTCTCTCTTTCCTAATTCTTTGCTCTGCTCTTCTGCTATTTGAGCTAATTCATCCATATCTATGTCAGGCAGTTCTGCAGAATCTAACTTTACTATTGGATCTAATTTAAGCATTTTTTTAAATGGATTCTTTCTCAAAGTAGAAATAGTTGAATGATGACTAAAATAATCGCCTGTGGATTCGTAAAATCCTTTTTTGATATTTTTTTCCATAATTCTTTCCAACTCGCTTATATGATGACCAATAGGGGCAACCACGCTGTTAAAACAATAGCCAGTTCCATTCACATCATCACCCACTCTCACATCAATTGAAAGCTGTGCAGAAGGTGAAAGAGATTCTTTTCTGTAGAGTCCCCCATTAACTGCGTTCAGCCATGCTGAATCTGATTCTTCATGCGTAATAGAAATGAATTTCGGCATTAGTGCAATGGGTGCATCTCCAACAATCCTGTTTTCTTTCAGTGCCATGCCCTTATCAACGGCATCTTTCATGTATTTTATCAAATCATCAGAAACATTCGCTTGAGGCATTCTTTCCCACCCTGTTTTTCACCATTTCTATTCTTTTCTCTTAGGAAGATAGCGGATTAAGAAACTTCACTATTTAAATCTTTCTATATTTACTATTATATGGGAGTAAATACTTGCTAAATTAAGGATTAAATTTATATACCACGCTGTTCTTCCAGCCGGCATGGAAAACATCCTTTTTATGGACCTCGATGATACTTTCATATATACTGCTTATCATTATAAGGCTGCCGATGCTCATGAACTGCAGTATTTTGTAGATTTCTTCAGGGGAGATATTTCTGGATTGGAAGAAATACTCAAAAAAGAGGAAGAGCTTGACAAGGAAAATGTGAAAAAATTCGGTTTTACCATGCCAAGGTTTCCTACATCATGGGTTCAAACCTTCAAGTATTTCTGCGATAAAAATGGGAGAAAGTATTCAAAAAAGAATTTGATAGAAGTTGAATCTCTTGCAAAAATAGCATTCCAAATTGAAAATGACATAAAGCCTAACACAGCAGAAGTATTGGATTTCCTATTAGAGCAAAAGGATGAGCTTATACTTTATACAAGAGGCGATTATGAGCACCAGATTGCAAAGGTAAAAGCAAACGACTTGGACAAGTGGTTTAGTGAAGATAGAATTGTTGTAGTGCCAAACAAGACTCCTGAGTTTATTAGAAAACTTGTGGGAAACAGAAAGAAAGATAAGGTCTATGGCATTGGAGATTCATATACTTCAGACATAGTTCCTGCCATAGAGGCTGGAATAAAAGCAATCTACATTCCTGCAGACACATGGGCTTATGAGAATCACAACAATAGCTTGGAAGAGGCGAAAAAATCCAAAAAGGTGATTGTTCTGAAAGACATAATTGAACTTAAGACAAGATA
>CAYQKJ010000150.1:0-2519 GCA_964418195.1 uncultured Methanosarcinales archaeon
ATTTTTTTATCCTCTGGAGAGAGCGCCTTTTCCAGCTCAGAGATTGATTTGAATGCCTTGATTTCAGTTCCTTCTGGCATCTTATATAGGATATGCTTCCTGTGGTCATAGAACCTTTCGAACAGTTTTTCGGACAGTTCAAAATCCAAATCCTTTGAATCAATTTTTTTCTTCATCTTTTTCTCATCTCTCACTTGTTTGCATCCTTTATGATAATGCAGTGCATCTGCTCAAATATTTTTATTACCGCTTCCAAATCAGCGCCTGCAGTGTTTATCTCCTTAGGACCTTCATAAACCTGCCACAGCTCTCTTGTGGTGTGCGGATTGCATTTTAATGCATAATCTATGAATCTGTTCTTTGCATTTTTTTCGCAATCCTCAAGAACCAACAGGAGAGTATCGTGATATTCCGGCTCATGCCCCTGCCCCATCAGATAGCACACCTTGCCGATATAGATGTTCTTATCAAACTTAAATGGCAGCTCATTTTCTTTTTCCATCGCTTTCATCCTCCTCATCATCTTCTTCGTCATCTTCATTACTTTCCTCATTCTTCTTGATGCTTTTGCCTTGTGCATTTCTTCCTAAGAGCAGTTCCAGGCATCTTTCTTTTACTTTTTCTTTTGGCAGGGAGCCATTTAACACCTCAATGGAATTCTTATCCTTTATTGCTCCAAAATCAAATTCCCTGAATATCACATACTGCCCGGAAATCTTTTTATAGAAGCACCTGCATGAAAATACTGACTCTTCTTCACCAAATTCAACAAGTCCTTTTTCCTCATTCTCTGAGTTTCCCTCCTTCTCTGAAGTCATTTCCTTTATCCTTTCAGTCACCTCAGAAGGGGCATACACAAAGTTCATTGTTTTCTTATCTCCTGAGGAGAGTTTTATTGGCCTGAAATTGATATTTACCTTATAGCCATTTTCTATTTCTTCTGCAGGCGCTATGTAATCCCCGCAAAGCACAATGCCCGCTGCCCTATAATCTTTTTTCAGGAAATACTTCATTGAATTATACATGCTTTTTGCACTAGCAAAAGCCCCTCCAAGCATATCCCCTGCAAAGGTCCCAAAATAAGATGATTCGTCGTTCTCCTTGTGAGGATAAGTGTGTATGTAGTCATAAAGATGCACTAATCCATCCTTTTCATCCAAATCTGCCCTGGACAGATAATCTTTAAACTCCAGATTGCCGTTATATCCTAGCTCCAGTCTCACGCCAGCTTCTTGGTGATTAACCATGTTTTCAAGATACACTCTTTCTGTTCCTGTTTTTTGCATTTTCTTCTTCACCCTGCCCACCAGGTCAGGGATGCACATTGCAAATGTTTTCAGAAACCTTCTCTTCTCCTCCCTCGTCAGCCCCTTGCCATAAGAATCTTTTTCAAGCAAAAGTTCTAGCTCAGATTCGTAGGATTTTTCATTTTCCTTCATTTCCGTCACGCTCCAGTATTTTCATTAATTTTTCAGAAGGGCATAGAAGACAGAGTTGTATTTCATAAATAATTATCTGTAAAATATTTTACACAGTGTTGTATTTCAAATGATTAATACGACGAAAATTAGCTGCATTATATACCAATGTTATACTGCAACACTTATTTTATTTGATATAAATTCATTTAAAATACAAATTACTTCTGCAATGCAATGCCCCTTGATTCAGCAACGGAAAAGAAGATTTTGGAATTTGTCTACAAGAAGCCCTGCACAATAAGCGAGATTGCCTTATTAATAAGAAAGAACTGGAGGACTGCTGATTCTTATGTAGACACAATAGCCAGACAATCAGGCACTCTTGCAGTCAGGACATTCCGGAAGGGCACGAGAGGCGCCTTGAAAATAGTTTATTGGAACAATCTTGAGAAGATACATTCTTCAGAGGCTCAGGAACGCCTCTTTGAGCAGATAAGAGCTGGAAGGACGAAAAATGATTTCTCGCCATTCAACATTTATCAGTTTGTAGATTCAAGAAAGAGAACAGCATTTGTTGAGCAGCAGAGTGAGGAAGCAACCACTGTAAAGCAGGACCTCTCAGGAATCTTGAGAAGCGCAAAAAACCAGATTCTCATCTTTTCAGGAAATCTTTCTTGGTCAAATCTCAAGCAGGGCAAAGAAAATATCATTGATGTTTTTGAAAACATTGCAAAAAGAGGAGTTTCAATAAAAATTCTCAGCAAAGTTGACATAACAAGCTACAAGAATGTTGTGAAAATGCTTGAGATAAACCACCGGCTTGGAAAAGATGTTGTTGAGATAAGGCAGTGTGAGCAGCCGTTGAGAGCCTTCATCATTGATGATAGTATGGCAAGATTCAAGGAAATCCTTAACGCAGAGGACTATGGCAGAGAAGAACTTGACAAAAGAACATATGCATTCTACGAGATTACAGACAAGGAATGGATTGAATGGCTTACAAAAATATTCTGGAATCTCTTCAGAACCTCAATACCTGCGAATAAAACAATAAAAGACCTTAAGTCAATAAAGGGAATAGAAATAAAATTATGAACT
>CAYQKJ010000151.1:0-2498 GCA_964418195.1 uncultured Methanosarcinales archaeon
AAAAATAATAGATTAAATATAAAAAATATGGATAAGAATAAAAATAATTAAGAGATGATAAAAACAAATAAGAATATAACGGATGCAATAAAAAATAATTATAATAAAAATAAATAAAAATTAAATATTTAGTAAATCAGCCTTTCATAACCGCTATCGGCACAAGCCTTACCACCAGATTTCCAATTCCAAGAGAATGTGACACTCTCACAACTTCGTCTATGTCCTTGTACACTTCAGGAGCTTCTTCTGCAATTCCCTTCCATGAAACTCCCTTCACTTCTATCCCCTTTGCGGCAAGCTCCTTTACCACATCCTCTCCTCTCAGGTGTTTAAGTGCAAAAGTCCTGCTGGCGACTCTTCCTGCACCATGCGCTGTTGAGCCAAAACTTATTTTTTCAGCTGTTTTTGTGCCTACAAGCAGATAAGAAGCAGTTCCCATGCTTCCTGGCAGAATTATCGGCTGCCCCACTTCTCTGTAGATTTCCGGAATCTCCTCTCTTCCAGGGCCGAAAGAGCGTGTTGCACCTTTCCTATGAATGCATATCTCTCTGATTTCATCATTAATCTCATGTTTTTCAAACTTCGCGATGTTGTGACACACATCATAAATAACATTCATGCCATCAGAGCTTCCCATGACTTTTTCAAAAACTTCTCTCACCCAGTGCGTAATCATCTGCTTGTTAGCGAATGCAAAATTTGCTGCAGCAGCCATTGCCTTGTAATAGCGCTGCCCGAGTTCAGAATTTATTGGAGCATTTATCAGTTCCCTGTCAGGCAGGTCCTTGAAGCCGAATTTTGACTCCATTGCCTGAATATAATCAGTGGCAACCTGGTGTCCTAAGCCGCGACTTCCGCAATGAATCATGACAGTAATCTGGTTTTTTTCATTTATTCCAAATTTTTTTGCAATTTTTTCATCGTAAATAGCATCAACTTTTTGTATCTCTAGAAAATGATTGCCGCTTCCAAGGGTTCCAAGCTGTGGAAGCCCCCTCTGGATTGCTCTATTGGATACCACATTAGCGTCTGCGCCCTTCATGCACCCATTTTCCTCCACTCTTTCAGGGTCCTCTTTCAAGCCATAACCCTTCTTTACAGCCCATTGCACTCCTTTTTCAAGAATCTCTTTTATATCATCCCTGCTGAGTTTAAGAGCGCTCTCCTTTCCGACTCCAGCAGGCACTTCCTTGAAAATTTCATTTAAGAGCGTGCTCTTTTTTGAAAGGATATCTTTCTCATTGAGGTTTGTTCGTAAGAGCCTTACAGAACAGTTTATGTCATAGCCAACCCCGCCTGGAGAGATTATGCCATCATCTAAGTCAAATGCAGCGACGCCACCGATTGGAAAACCATATCCTTCGTGAGCATCAGGCATTGTTATCGAATGCCTTATTATTCCAGGCAGGCATGCAACATTCATTGCCTGCGCCAGTGTCTTGTCCTCTTTTATTTTCTGCATGAGCTTTTCAGAAGCATAGATTGTTGCAGGAACCCTCATCCTGCCAGTTTTCGGAATCTCCCATGTAAACTCATTTATCTTTTTGATTTCCATTTTACCACCTGCAATTATATGAATGTTTAATGTAAGCTATTATATCAGCATAATTTTGTTTTTTCAATTTTTTATTCCTTTAATTATCTTATCAATCTTTATGTCTGTTTTTAATTTTTTTAAAACTTATTTCCTTATTATTCTTCTATTTTTCAGAATTTTAATGCTATTTGCCATAAAATCATCTTATTTTTTACTTATGTGTCCAAAACAACCTGCACAATGTATTTACCCTTTTCTTTTTTTATCTCCATTTCATTGAAGGTGACTGCCTTGACAACCTCTCTGAAATCATAATTCTTAATATTATCTCCTAGCACCAAAGCATTCAAAAAATATTTTTCCTTCTTATCAGCACTCTTTTTTTCTATTTTAATGTTTTTTATTCTTGCCAAGGCAAACCTTTTCGAATCTATCAGGAATAGGAATTCTTCTAAAAAATTGTGCAGCAAATTTTCCAAATCATTCCCTTCTGCCCTGATTTTATTGCTGAGCTTTTCCCTCACTTTTCCCTCAACCATCAGAGAGAACATCGCATAGGCAGAATTTGAAAACGCCTCTTCAAGAGTGTTTCCAAATGCCTGCAGCTTCGCATCTGCTGTTTTTGGCAGAAAGATAAATCCTTTTTTCACTTCCTCGTCCATAATTTATTGGTTTGTCAATTAATATAAAAATATAACTGTTTGCAAGGCAGAAGTTTGAGGGATTAGCAGAATTTAACTTCCTTATTCTCTTTTATTCAGATAAAACTAATTGTACAAATATGTTTAAAATTTCTTTTAGAAAACTATTTAAAGGGAATGTTTCTGCTGAATATCTACAGCGGGGTAGGGCAGACAGGAGTGCCCGATGGGCTCATAACCCATAGGTCGGTGGTTCAAAACAAGCCTTTTTGCAAGCAAATAACCCTTTAAAAAAGGGTTAATCGAAAAGAAAAAAA